>DAMDCT010000069.1:3790-7680 GCA_032091455.1 Oscillospiraceae bacterium
GAAAGAAGCCATTTCCATACCAGTGTATTGCATATAAGTGTCAATGTTCATGCCTTGAGATTGTAGACGGTATTCAAAATCTCTTATCATATCATCAATACGAGCTTCAATCATTTCTTCAGGAATTTCGCCTTCCATTTTTTCAATAACTGTATCAATTAGCTTGTTCTCAACTTCATCACTTGAAGTTTTATCGTTTTGTGCTTGCATTTTTTCTTTAGTGTCAGCTCTTAGTTGTTGAATTGTATCAAACTCACTAACGTCTTTTGCAAACTCATCATCAACTATTGGAAGCTCCTTAGCTTTGATTTCATGAAGTTTACATTTGAATACAGATTCTTTGCCCTTTAACTCTTCTGCTTGATAGTCTTCTGGGAAAGTAACTGTTACATCAAATTCCTCATTAATTTCTTTGCCTTCGATTTGTGCTTCAAATCCAGGAATAAATTGTCCTGAACCTAATACAAGGCTAAATTTCTCTGCCTTACCACCATCAAATGCAACGCCATCAACATAACCGTCAAAGTCAAAAATAACTGTATCTCCATCTTTAGCAGCACGGTCAGTTACATCAACTAATCTTGAGTTTCTGTCACGCATTGCTTCAATTCTCTTATCTACGTCATCTTCTGTAACAGTATTAACAACTTTTTGAACCTCTATACCTTTGTAGTCAGAAACCTTAACTTCAGGTTTTACAACACAAACTGCTTTAAAAGTAAAGCCGTCTGCTTTTTCAACAGTAGTAACTTCAACCTCTGGACGAGCAACAACTTCAAGTCCTGCTTCTTCGATTGCAGCACTTAATGCCTCTGGGTATAGTTCATTAATTGCATCTTCAAAGAAAACGCCTTCGCCGTACATTTTTTCAACCATTTTACGAGGTGCTTTACCTTTTCTAAATCCAGGCATATTTATTGTTTTGTTGTTTTTTCTATAAGCCTTCTCAAGTGATTTTTCAAAGCTTTCAGCATCCACCTGTATAGTTAGCTCATATTTGTTAGTGTCAATTTTATTATTTTCGATTAATTTCATTTAATAATCCTCCATTTAATTTCGTACTGTTCTTGATTATATCATAATATCTTTACGTTTACTATACTATTTTAATATTTTTACATTTTGTTAATTGTTACATTACTTTCACGGGTCTAAATTGGGTATAATCACAAGAAACCAAACGATAATTAATCTGCTTATATACTCCGTCGATTGCATAATAAAAACCTGCTCCATGAATATGACCATAGTAACACTTTTTTACACCATATTCATTTAAAACATCAATAATTTCTGGACACTCGGTTGTATTGTAAACTGGTGGATAATGCAAAAATGCGATTGGCTGTTTTTCCATATTCTTGCCACACTCAAGTGATAATTTAAGTCTGCCAGCTTCTCTTAATAAAACCTTTTTATCTGCTTGTTCTCCCTGTTCATTTATCCATCCACGAGTTCCGCAGATTGAATAGTTTCCATACTCATAAGCGTTGTTGAATAAAATTTTTATTGTGTCAAACGAATTATCTTTTAAAAATTGTTCAACCTTTGTTTTTGTAACAAACCAGTAATCATGATTACCCTTTAAAATAATTTTAGTACCGTTTAAACGATTTATAAAATCAAAATCTTTTTTTGTTTCTTCCATGTTCATTGCCCAGGATATATCTCCAACAATAACAACTGTATCTTCTGGTTTTACTGTTTCTTGCCAATTTTTTTGAAGACGTGTGACATAGTCTTCCCAACCTTTGAATATATCCATTGGCTTATCACATCCAAATGAAAGATGCAAATCTCCTATTGTATAAAGGCTCATAGTCACCATCATTTCTAAATTAAATGCTAAATTTTACTTTTAATATTTCTTATTTTTAAACTAATACTAACAAGGTAATTGTCCATCTAATTTAACAATTACAGAAAAGGAACGGAGGTATCTCAATATGTCTGATATAGGTAAAGATAAAAGCTGTATTGACGGAATATGTTGTGATGTTGAAAACTGCATTCACAACAACCATAAAGCTGGCTGTACAGCAAACGAAGTAAAAGTTGGACCACATTTTGCAGCAACTTGTAACGATACCGTTTGTCAATCATATAAAAAGCAATCCTGCTAGTATTTTTCTAAATTTGCCCCCGATTTATCGGGGGTATTTCTATTATTAATTTTTATAATCCAAGTGTTTTCATAACTTCAGATATTATTGCTGACTTTTCAATGCTACCTTCAAAGCGAACTTCACTTTGTTTTAAGCTTGCAAGTTCTTGAGGAATTTCTAGCTTAGAAATCTCATTTAATTGGTCAATTTGCTCATACTCATCAGTAGTTTTATTATCAGAAATTGCGCTCAACACACTACCTGTAAATTTATATGGATTTGCAGTTGAGGCAATGATTGTCTTTTTGTTATCGCCAGTAGCCTTAATATATTCCTCATAAACTTTTACAGCTACTGCTGTATGTGTATCACATAAATAAGAATAACTATCAAACACTTTTTTAATTGTTTCTTTTGTTTGTTCGTCAGTACAAAAGCCAGCATAAAATTGATTGCTTAGTTTTCCTTTTACGTTATCACTTACAGTATAACTACCGTCAACGTTAAGTGAATTAAACCATTCATTAATTGCTGTATCATCACAATCTGCAAGGTCGAACAACAGTCTTTCTAAGTTAGAAGAAATTAATATATCCATTGATGGAGAAATTGTTGCTTTAAATTCACGGTTTCTATTATATACACCTGTATTAATAAAATCAGTTAGAACCTTATTCTCATTTGATGCACAAATTAGCTTATCAAATGGTATTCCCATCTTTTTAGCATAATATGCCGCAAGAATATTACCGAAGTTACCTGTTGGAACAACAACATTTACTTTATCGCCAAGGTTAATTTCATCATTTTGAACTAAATCGCAATATGCAGAAACATAGTACACAATTTGTGGAACAAGTCTGCCCCAGTTAATTGAGTTTGCAGAAGAAAACATTTTGCTGTTATCTTTCATAACATATGCTAACTCTTTATCGGTAAATATAGTTTTTACTGCAGTTTGTGCATCATCAAAGTTACCATTGATTGCACATACATAAACGTTTTCGCCCTCTTGCGTAGTCATCTGTCTTTTTTGCATAGGACTAACGCCATCCACTGGATAGAAAACTATAATTTTAGTGCCATCAACATCCTTAAATCCCTCAAGTGCCGCTTTTCCTGTATCTCCTGAGGTTGCAACAAGTATAACAATCTCTTTATCATTATTAACAATTTTTGCAGAAGTAGTCAATAGATATGGTAAAAGTTGAAGTGCCATATCTTTGAATGCACACGTTGGTCCATGCCACAATTCAAGCATATATGTGCCATTATATAGATGTGATATTTCAGTTATAGTCTCGCTTTTAAACTTTTCTGCTTTATATGCATTTGTTATGCAATATTCAAGCTGTTCATTTGAAAAATCAGTTAAAAACTCAGAAAGTACAGCCATAGCTCTTTCTTGATAGCTTTTATCTTTAAGCTCTGCAATTTTTTCAAGTGTAATCACAGGCAACTTTTCTGGAACAAATAATCCGCCCTCAGTTGATAGTCCTTGTGTGATTGCTTGAGCAGAAGTAACCTTTTTCATTTTATCTCTCGTGCTATTGTAATACATCATAGTTGTAACTCCATTCTGTAATCCTATTTCTTTTAAAATAATCCTTGATTATTTTTATAAAAGCTTTGATTTATGACGTTTAAAATGCAATTAGTATTTATCTATAGTTATATTTTGATCCACAAACAATTTTGCATTATTATAAAATATTTTATTTGTAACATCACTATTATACCATTTTAACATATTTTCATAAAGTGTGTAAAGTGTTTGCACTCCAT
>DAMDCT010000069.1:7690-14650 GCA_032091455.1 Oscillospiraceae bacterium
AAATCCGAGCCAAGTGCAAGAATATTCTCGCCACCAAGTGACAATACGTGGTCAACATGTCGCTTTATATCATCAAAATCGCAATCATTTCTGCCATTAATAAATTCAGTGAAAAAATTTATACCGCAAAGTCCATTATGTTCAATTAAATATGTGAGTTGTTTATCATAAAGATTTCGCTTATTATTATGTATCACTCGTGCATTTGAATGTGTCGCTATTATTGGCTTAGTTGCAAGTTCACATACATCCTCAAAACCTGCCTCATTTAAATGTGAAACATCAGCAATAATATTACAGCGTTCTAATTCCTTTACAGCTAGTTTGCCAAAGTCTGTTAAACCAGTTTCACTGCCTTTAGCCCCGCATCCAAGCTCATTATCCACATTCCATACAAGCGTCAAATAAGATACTCCAAGTTTTTTAAGTTTTTCTATTTTATTAATATCTCCGCCTAAAACGTGCCCACCCTCGACAGCCATAATAACCGAACATTTTCCTTTTTCAACTTCATCACCATTTTTATAAAGACATAGTTTGTCTTTATTATTTGCAATTTCTTTTAGCAATAAATCACGTTGTAAAACAAAGATATTATAAGCGTCATCGCCCTTATATATGTCATCAATCCAAAACGCAAAGGTTTGCACCCACTTGTCATAGGCATTTCCTCTTGTAATATCAATGTGCAAATCATTGTCTATTAAACTCTTATTAAGCCTTAAACATTCAGTAATTGTATCACAATGCAGGTCAAATAAAAACATTAAGTCCATCTCCAGTAAACGCATTAATAATATGGTTTATTTCTGTTACAATTTCGTTTTTATCTCCTTCAAGATAAACTTCAACTACATCAAAGCATGGTTGAGCTTTAATTGCATTTTTGGACAAGTACATTGCCGCAGTTTTTATTATCTTAACTTGTTTTGTTTTGCTAACAGCCTCTCTTGCTGTTATAACACTGTTGTGTTTTCTAGTTTTAACTTCTATAAAAGAAATCATATTATCTTTCTTTGCGATAATGTCAACTTCACCATAAGCTGAGTGAAAGTTCTTTTCAACTATTACATATCCATTAGCTATTAGATATTGTTCAGTTGTATTCTCACCCAATTTTCCTCTTCTTTGAGCTTCATTTTGCTCTCCGTTAAGATACTTCTTTAAAAATGATAATCTATGTACCTTACTTGGTCCATATTTATCAAGCAACTTGTAATGAAGTGGTGTTCCATATCCCTTGTGCTTGCTAAACTTATATTGTGGATATTTTTCATCAATTTCTTTCATGTATCTATCTCTTGATACTTTTGCAATGATTGATGCCGCCGCAATACATGCTGATGTTGAATCACCTTTAACAACACATCTTGAATGAACTTCCATGCGTGGGTTTTGGTTTCCATCAATCAAAACAAGCTTTGGGGTAACGCTTAGTCCATCTACTGCACGTTTCATTGCAAGAAAAGTTGCTTGTAGAATATTAAGCTCCTCAATCTCTGCAATAGTTGCAATGCCAACGGAGTAGCTTACTGCATTATTTACAATTTCATCAAAAAGCTGTTCACGTTTTCTCTCAGAAAGTTTTTTACTATCGTTTAATCCCTCAAGCACATAATTTACAGGAAGAATAACTGCCGCAGCATAAACATCGCCTGCAAGTGGACCACGTCCAGCTTCATCAACACCACAAAGAAGTTCAACGCCTTCTTGCTTATCATATTCAAAAATGTCCATTCACAGCACCTCTATTTTTAAATAATCTGTTTTATTGCAATGATAATATTAATCTTAATGGTTTAAAATAACCATATGGATATGGTCTTCCCAAACACCATTAATCATTAAATATTCCTTTGACAATCCTTCATTTTGAAATCCAGCTTTTTCAACTACTCGCAAGGAAGCTTTGTTTCTAGGCATTATATTTGCTTCTATCCTGTGTAGTCCAATATCATTAAATCCAATTTCAACGCATTTTCTAACTGCCTGTGTCATATATCCACAATTTAAATAATCTTTGTCTAATTTATATCCCATAAAACAAGACTGAAAAGCACCCATTACAATAGCTGTAAGCGCAATTGTTCCAATTATAATATTTGGATTGTCTTTTTCAACAATCCAAAAACGATAACCACTATTTTCATCAATTTGCTTACAATCATCTTCAATTAACATTTCTTGATGTTTTTGTATAAAAAGCCTCGCTTCTAGAAGGCTCAAATTGCATTAGAAAATCTTTATTTTTGTTATAATAATCTGTCACCATAGTAACAATCTTTTTATTAGACAAGACTAATAATAATTCTTCTGTTTCGTAAACGGAATGAACCAATTTAAACACCCCTAAAACTTCTGCTTTTTATAAGCTATCTATTTATTCGTTAGGAACTTCAAATGTGATTTTTCCTAAAATTCCACTTCTATATTCGTCAACTACTGTTATTGCGGCACGCTCAGTATTTACCTCACCGCCAGAAATCAACATACCTCGTTTTCTTCCTACCATTTCTAGTAGTTCGAATCCATCAAGACCCTCAATATTATCAAGCTTGTAGCGTTCCATTAATCTTTTTTCATAGCCGTCTGCAAGATAAGCTAATAGTCTTGCCGCAAGCAGTTCAATATCAATTACGTCATCCTTAACTGCACCTGTAAAAGCAAGTTTTTCTCCAACTAGAGGATCTTCAAACTTAGGCCACAAAACTCCAGGCATATCCATTAAATCAACATCTTTTGTTAGACTTACCCACTGTTTATTTCTAGTAACACCAGGTCTATCCTCAACCTTTGCACGCTTTGAACCAGACATACTGTTAATGAATGATGATTTTCCCACATTAGGAACTCCAACAACCATAATTCGGATTGAGCGACCAATCATGCCCTTTTCCTCACGACGTGCAATTAATTCACTTAAAACGTTTTTTACAAGTGGCATAAAATCTTTTACGCCTGTTCCAGTTTTACAGTCACAAGCAATTACGGTTATTCCTTTTTTACGATAATAATCAAGCCATAGTTTTGTTCTTTGACTATCAGCTATATCACTTTTATTAAGCATTAAAATTCGGGGTTTAGTCGCAATCCAACTATCAAGTTCAGGATTTCTACTGCTTTGTGGAATCCTTGCATCAGTTATTTCAAGTACCAAATCGACTAGTTTTAAATTACCCGTAATCATCCTTCGAGTTTTCGCCATATGCCCTGGAAACCATTGTATTGACGGAACTTCTATATTCATGATACTTCACTCTCCTTTGCATTTTTTATATTACTATTTTATAGTCCCAATTTTGTTGAATGGGTATATACGAAATATTACTTTTCCAAAAACATTTCTTGTGTCAACAGCTCCTATTTTTGTATCTCTGCTATCCATAGATTGATTTCGATTATCTCCCATAACAAACACGTGTCCCTTTTTTATCGTTAGTGGAAATTCAGTTCCATAGTTTGTTCGAGTTTTTTCATTGATATATGGCTCATCTATTAATTTATCATTAATAAACACATCGCCATTTTCAAAGTTAATATTTATTGTTTCACCAGCAACTGCAATTACACGCTTAATTAATGGTTTATCATCTTTTTGTTTTATAACTACTACGTCACCACGTTTTAACTCACCATGAATTTTAGTGGTTATTATTCTATCATTTTCTACAAAAGTCGGAAGCATTGATATATTCTTAACACGTCTTACTTCACCAACGAACGTTATTATAAGTGCTACTGCAATAAGACTTATAATCAACGATTTTACCCACTCAAAGATTTCTTTTTTAACGTCAATTTTATGCTTTTTAACTTCAGTATTTGTAAGTAATTCCTCTTCCATAGGTATGACCGTCCTTTCCTAGCGACTTGGAAATTAAAAATCTATAATAAATATAATACTATTTTATAGTACCAATTTTGTTGAATGGATATATACGAAATATTACTTTTCCAAAAACATTTCTTGTATCAATAATTCCAATTCTTGTGTCACGACTGTCAGAAGAATGGTTTCGATTATCGCCCATAACAAAAACATGTCCTTTTTGAATAGTTATAGGATATTCAGTTCCATAGTTAGTAAGAGTTTTTTCGTTTATATATGGTTCTTCAATTAGTTTATCATTTATAAATACATTGCCATTTGTAAAATCAATATTGATTTTATCTCCAGCAACCGCAATTACACGTTTAATCAGTGGTGTATCATCTTTTCTTTTAATGACTACTACATCACCATATTTTAGCGCACCATGAAGGTTTGTAGTTATAATTTTATCATTTTCCTCAAAAGTAGGAAGCATTGAACTACCTTCTACACGCATTACTCTGCCTACAAATGTAATTATAAGTGCTACTGCAATAACACTAAATATTAATGACTGCACCCATTGAAACACTTCTTTTTTCGCATCAACTTTTTCTTCTTCGGGTTTAATACTTGTTTGCACTTCATTTTCCATAGTTATCGCCATTCCTTTCGCACAAAACTTAATTTTCAGAATCTATATTTCAAACTTTCATGCACTTTTATGTGTAAAACTACTGATAGTTAAACAAAAAAGGGACGTTTTACCGTCCCTTTCCATTCACAAAAATTATTCTTAAACTTATTTAATTCTTTGTTTAACTTTAGCAGCCTTACCAACTCTATCGCGTAAGTAGTACAGTTTAGCTCTACGAACTTTACCGTTTCTTACTATCTCAACTTTTTCAACGTTAGGTGAGTGGATTGGGAAAACTCTTTCGATTCCACAACCATGTGCTATACGGCGAACTGTAAATGTTTCTTGAACTCCGCCATGCTTTTTAGCAATAACAGTACCTTCAAAAATCTGAACTCTTTCTTTTTCGCCCTCTTTGATTTTAACGTGAACCTTTACTGTATCACCTATTTCCATAACAGGCATATCAGCTTTAATACTTTGACTTGCGATTAATTTTAGTGCATCCATTGATGTATCCTCCTAGTTTTCAGACATTCTTACAAATATTATTGCAGAGGACTGTCCGCGTTAATTTTGAATTGTTAATTCTTATCAATCCCCACAAAAAATTTGCGGTAGGTTAAAGCAATTACTTTAACCACCATCGGCAATTAAAACCTAATGACCAAATGGCATGGACTAACACCCCGCACCAACAAATATAACTGGTATGGGAACAATCTAGCTTAAACTTACGTTTAGTGCAGATTGATGCTTATACATATTATCATAGTTACTTATGTTTTGCAATACTTTTTCGTAAAAAAGTTAAGTTATGGATAGTTTTTTTAAAAAATTGTTGATTATTTTACATCTATGTGTTATTATTTACTAAAGTAACTATTGGTAAAAATCAAGTCAAACTAAAAATCATGCCTGTTTTGTCGGCAGAATGGAGATTATAAATGGGACCTTTAGAAATTATCGGCGGAATATTATTAATCATTTCAAGCATACTACTAATAATCATCGTAATTATGCAAGAAAGCAAACAATCAGGTTTATCTGCAATGACAGGTGGAACTGATTCATATCTAAGCAAAAACAAAGGTAAAACTATGGAAGCAAAGCTTGCTTTAATAACTAAGATTTTTGCTATCGTGTTTTTTGTTGTAACACTTGCTCTTAATCTTATTATAAGATACGTTAAATAAGAAATCAAGTTTTATAGCCCTGCGTTTTTACGCAGGGCTATTTTTCATACAAAATATATTTAGCAAATAAATTATCAACTAAAAGGAGAAAAAATGAATCAAGTTTTAATTCAAAAAATAAATATCGTACTAAAAAATGCAAAAGAAAGAGGTCTTTCTTTTAGAGAGCTAGCTACTTTATGTGGTGTACGTACTAGACAACAACGTGAGTTTCGAGAGTGCTTAAGGTTTCTAGAAGCAAAAGGCTCAGTAATCGATAGAAAATTAAGAATTTATCATACTGACTTCTTAAATCTATCTCTAGCTACTGTTACTCGCCTAATGAAAACTTATGGTTTTGTACGACTAAAAGACGATGATAGCGAAATGTTTATACCAGGAAAGTTTTTCATGGGCGCAATGCCTGGCGATACTGTCTTAGTTGCACCTATTAAAGGTCGTGGAACATCACCTGAAGGCGAGATTGTTAAAATTCTAAAGTTGGGTGAGTCTGAATTTACAGGGGTACTCCGACAAAACGAAAGTGGATTTTATCTTGACCCAGATAGTTTTATACGTTTTGATATTCCTATTAACAAAAAAGATATTGCCAATGCACATGTAGGTGACAAGGTTCTCTGCAAAATATTCGAGCGTGGAGAAAGACATTCTGATCATAAAGCTATTATCATATCATCATATGGTGATTCACAAACTGCCGTAAATTGTGCTCAAGCATTACTTGACCTCAATGATATCACTACCGTATTCCCTGACGATGTAAATGCGGAAGCGGCTTTAATTAACAATAAAGGCATTAACAATAATGACATTGACTCTCGTTTAGATTTAAGAAACGAAATCATATTCACAATTGACTCTGCTGATACTAAAGACATTGACGATGCAATTTCTTTGAAAAAATTCGGTGACTATTATGAGTTAGGTGTACACATTGCTGATGTATCTCACTATGTTAAAGCAGGCTCAAAACTAGATGTAGAAGCATTTAATAGAGGTACAAGCATTTATTTTGCAGACAGAGTTGTACCAATGCTGCCTAAAGAACTTTCAAACGGAATTTGTTCTCTTAACGAAGATGTTGATAGACTTACTTTTTCTTGTCTAATGACTGTTAGCCTTGAGGGTAAGCTTATTGATTTTGATTTTAAGAAATCAGTTATTCACTCAAGAGTTAAGGGCGTTTATAAAGAGATTAATCAAATATTAAACCATACTGAAGATGACAACATTAAGCAAAAATATTCAGGTCTTTATGAAACAATATTTTTAATGAAAGAATTAGCCGATATTCTAACAAGCAACAAGCGTATGCG
>DAMDCT010000070.1:0-156 GCA_032091455.1 Oscillospiraceae bacterium
ACTCCCTCGCGCACGTGAGGAAAAAATGGAAATTTAATGAGTGAGAGGAGGGAACTCAATTTATGGCAAGTGCAAGTAAAATCAAAGGTTCATTAATAAAACAGCTTGAAGATAAAGGGGCAAATGTAGAGCATTTTTTAAGCCTAATTGATGATT
>DAMDCT010000070.1:166-999 GCA_032091455.1 Oscillospiraceae bacterium
TTTGGTACTGGACGCAAGAAAAAGCCATGCAAAAGGATATAAAAGTGCGTGGAAATAGTTACACCGCTGTATCTGCTGCAGGGAAAGAATATGAAAAAGATAACCCCTCCGTAAAAAACGCACTCATGTATAATAAGCAGAAATTAGCCATATTAAAAGATTTATGTTTAACTACTTCAAATGTCGTGAGTGAAGATGATGATGAACTCTAAACAAATGATTCCTGCTATTCAAAATTATATTGACTTAGTGCGTGGGGGAACAATTGCAGTTTGTAAAGAGCAGGTGCAGTTGTGTGATTATATAGAAAAATGTTTCGCAAATGAAAATATATTCGTTGATGAAGTTAAACTAGAAAAATATTTAAGTTTACAAAAATACTTTCCTTTCAAGTTGTTTGAATGGGAAGTATTTTGTTTTACCCTCCATAACTGCACATATTCAAAGCCTGGTATTTTAAGATGGCCCGACTTGTTTATTCTTGTAGGACGTGGGGCAGGTAAGAACGGTTATTTATCTTTTGAGGACTTTTGCCTTATATCTGAATACAACAATATAAAAAATTATGATATAGATATTTGTGCGAATTCAGAAGAGCAAGCCATGACTTCCTTTGATGATGTGTATAACGTACTTGAAGATAACAAGAAAAAACTACAAACACATTTTTACTGGAACAAAGAAGTTATCACAAACTTAAAGACAAAATCAAAACTCCGCTTTAGAACATCAAATGCAAAAACAAAGGACGGCGGTAGACCAGGTAAGGTTGACTTTGATGAATATCACCAGTATGAAAATTATAAATCAATTCAAGTTTTTAAAACTGGTTT
>DAMDCT010000070.1:1009-1384 GCA_032091455.1 Oscillospiraceae bacterium
GGGTAAAAAGAAGAATCCAAGAACAACTATAACTACAACCAACGGTGATATTCGAGATGGACCACTGGATCATATTATTGCAAGGGCACAACAAATATTAAAAGGTGGCATATCAGATAATGGTATGCTACCTTTTATTTGCAAACTTGATGATGAAAAAGAAGTTGATAACCCCTCTATGTGGGACAAAGCAAACCCTTCATTGCATTATCTTCCTGATTTAAAAGCCACAATGGAAAAAGAATATATTGACTACAAAGAAGATCCTATTAGCAATTCATCTTTTATGACAAAACGTATGAATATACCAAAAGGAAGTCAAGATGTAGAGGTTACCAAATGGGAGAATGTACTTGCAACTAATCAAGAGACAGC
>DAMDCT010000070.1:1395-5023 GCA_032091455.1 Oscillospiraceae bacterium
AAGATATACCCAACTTAACAGGCTGTACTTGCTGTGTAGGCATTGACTATGCAAAAACTACCGACTTTGTATGTGCAGGATTATTGTTCAAATTCAAAGGTAAATACTACTGGCTTTCTCATACATGGGTATGTAAGCAGTGCAAAGATTTAGGAAGAATAAAAGCACCTTTGGAGGAATGGGAGCAGGTTGGGTTACTAAGTTTTGTTGATGGTCCTGAAGTGTCTCCTGATATTCCCGCAATGTGGTTACAAGAACAGGCGCAAAAGTATAACCTCACTGTGCTTGGAATGGATAATTACCGTTACACATTGCTTGCAAAGGCATTGCGTGATGTTGGATTTGATACGGATAAAAAGGGTGTAAACAATATTAAGCTAACAAGACCAAGCAATCAAATGTTAATTGCACCGACAATTAATAGCTTATTTGTTAACCACAATATCGTGTGGGGTGATAGCCCTCTAATGCGGTGGTACACATATAATGCTTGCTTAATAACTTCACAGGCTGGCAATATAACCTATGGAAAGATTGAGCCTAAAAGCCGTAAGACAGACGGCTTTATGGCTTTTGTATCTGCAATGTGTGTTAGTGGTGATTTAGTGGACAGTGGCGAAACAACAGACTTTGACTTTGGAGTTTATACGTATTAGCAGAATAATGTTGTAATTAGGAAAATTTTGAAATATAATAAAATAACAACTCATAAATTTAGGAGGATTAAATTATGCAAGGATATAACGTAATAGCTGTTTATGATAAAATGTGTAAACATCTTTTAATGTGCAAACGAAGGAAAAATCCATATAAAGGGTTATTAAATTTTGTAGGTGGAAAAATAGAGTTAAATGAAAATGGGTTAGAAGCTGCCTACAGAGAGCTTGAAGAAGAAACTAGCATTTCTCCAAAAGACATTGTTTTAACTCACTTAATTGATTTTACATATTACCTTGATAATTGTTATGTTGAAGTTTATGTGGGAAAATTAAATAAAGAATTTAATGTGTATGGAATTGAAAATGATTTATTATGGACAGATTTGGAACATAATTTTTTTGATATGACACAGTATGCAGGAGAAGGTAATATTGGTCATATTCTTGAGCATGTAAAAATGTCAAAGGATGTTCTTTTAAAATAATAATAAAAACGGGCTAAGTGGAAAACTTAGTCCGTTTTTATGCACTTCAATGACTAATTTTCCCATGAAAGGTGGTGAAATAATTGAAATTCATGGACTGGATTAAGTACTTTTTTGGAGTAGACCAAAGCACAATATATCTTAATCAACAAGCATTGGCCACGCAACAATCACAGCTTGCAATAGAAGATTTTGCAATTGAATGTGCTATTAATATGATTGCAAGTGCCGTTAGTAAATGCGAGTTTAAAACCTACTTAAAGAACAAAGAAAATCAAGCTGACGAATATTATTTATGGAATATTGAGCCTAACATCAATCAAAATTCAAGCCATTTCTTGCAGGAGCTTATATCAAAACTATTGTTTTACAATGAGTGCTTAGTGATTGAGGTAAATGGTCAACTAATAATTGCAGATAACTTTACTCAAAATGAGTATGCAGTAGTTGAAAATAATTTTATAAATGTAACTCGTGGGACAATGAAGTTTGACCGTTCTTTCAAAATGAACGAGGTTTTATATTTTAAGTTTGGGAACAAGGATATTCGTGTTTTACTTTCAAATTTGATTAAAGGCTATAATGAATTACTTAATATGTCTATTGGTAAGTACAAGCGCAGTGGTGGGAGAAAAGGTATTGCAAAAGTTAACAAAACAGCTTCAGGAGATAAAGACTTTGACAAAAAGGTTGATGATTTATTTAATAACCGTTTTAAGAGTTATTTTGAAGCTGAAAACTCAGTAATTCATTTACCCAATGGGATTGAATACAGTGAACAAAATGGGGAGGGTAGCAAGAAATCAACAAGTGAAATAGTTGATATATCAGCAATTACAAAAGAAGCATTTGAGCGGGTCGCACAAGCATTTAAAATTCCCCCTGCACTACTTAGAGGTGATATAGCCGACATTGAAAAGCTAACTGATAACTTCTTAACATTTTGTATTGATCCTTTGTGTGACATGATAAGCGAGGAAATAAACCGCAAAAGGTTTGGCAAGACAGCTTTTCTTGCTGGCTCATATTTAAGTATTGATACTACTTGCATTAAGCATATTGATATATTCTCAGTAGCCGAAAAAGTGGACAAGCTTATAGCATGTGGTACATATAGCATTGATGAAATAAGGCAAAAGTTAAGGGATAACTCAATAAATGCCGATTGGAGTTTTAAGCACTGGATGACAAAGAACTATGCAGATATAGAGAATGTAGAGGATAGTTAAAAGCTACTTTGTGTATTTGGACTATATTGGGTATGTAGAAGAAAACACAGGAGGCTTAATGCCCCCTGTGTTTTTCCTTACGTTTTTCCTGCCGCAGTTCAAACTGACGCTCTTTCTCAGCCTCTCGATGCTCACGAGAGCGTGCTTTGTGCTCCAGCTTTCCCTGCCCCTGCTGAAACTTGAGTGCTTGCTGTGCTTTTGTACCAACCCCCGAGCTGTCCAGTTGCTTGTTGATTTCACGCTGCATCCTTTTGGGATTAATACGCTTGTCTGTAACCATACCCGCCTCGAGGGATGGACTAAAACGTAGCCTGTCGTACTTTTTGAGCATAAAGTCATAGACCTCATAGTCTTTGGGCTCGGCACCAAATGTGATTTTACAGACCTCGTATCTGCCATCAGCCTCACGCTCACAAACACCTACCCAAAAGGGCTTCTCAAAAAATACTGTCAGCTTGCAAATAGTCTTTTCCATGATGAAATCCTCCTTAAGTGCTCCTACAAAGAACGGACAACCAAGGAGGCAGGTTACTGACAGCTCTCGCTGCGTCCGGACTACCAACCGGAACTGTGTTTTTATCTTTGCAACTTTATTTTAACGCATTGATGACTCAAAAGCAAGTATAGCATCACCACCCATAGGCAAGGATTGACTGCACGATTTTAAATATGTAGGCAAAGTAAGAGCCGTTGCATCAGCATATAGATGCAACGGCTCAGTTTAGTAATAAGGTGCATTTTATCTGTTGGGATAATTTTTAAAATCCCGTGCAATGCTCTAATCTGTAAATACTGCTTAAAGAATCCCCTTCAAATCAAGCATCGGTAAAGATACATCTAACGCACCAATAGTAAATCCTTCACTTTTATCAAAGTCTCCATGACAATCACAGCCTGCGGTAATCCTCATATCGTTCTTTTTACAAAAATCAATACAGCCACTCGTAATACTTTTTGAATGTGATGGATAATAGCATTCTATTCCTTCTATTCCACAAGCTTTTATTTGTTTCAACATATGAACAAATTCATTGGGATTCCGTCTGTATAAATATGCCGGATGTGCCAAAACAGGGACTCCATTCGCTTGCTTAACCAATTCACAGAAGTCGTGAATATTGCATTCCCCAAAATCAGATAAATAGTTAGGTGTTGAATACTTGCTGTAAATTGTTTGATTCGCTTCTTCATACGTTTTTGCAGCGCCCTTTTCTACTGCATAATATAAATACTTCCATCCACCTTTTTCTCTGGG
>DAMDCT010000070.1:5033-5842 GCA_032091455.1 Oscillospiraceae bacterium
AAAATGTCTGTACTCCTCCAATGACATTTGCGGGTAATCCTTGCTCATATTGTAAACGATATACTCACACTCAATCGCCCTATATTGGTTATTTATAAGCGTTCTCATTTTTTCATTTTTTCTATCAAAATTGTAGGCAAGTACATGTATGTTTTCATCATTCCACAAAACTCCCAATTCAACACCCAAAACACATTTTATATTGCTGTTTTGACAAAGCAAAGGTAATGTATCATATGCACTTATCGTGGCATGATCGCATATTGAAATCAAAGAAACATTTCTTTCCTTTGCGATCGTCACTATTTCTTCTGGCGAACGTGAACTGTCGGAATGCGTTGAATGAATGTGTAAATCGACTTTCATATTTATTGCACACCTCTCATTATATTAATTTGTCCCTTGAGTGTAAAATTCGATTACTACCATTTCGAAAGATTATGCATGATAGTATTTTCTATCATTCTAATTTATATATTTATTTCCAAGCCATCATATGCGATATGATAACCATTCTGTATAGACAATTTTTCCATTGTTTCATGATTGCTATTTCCTTCGTGTGATATATGTGTTGCGTAAACCATACTGCTTTTATCTATGATTTTTTCCGCTTTCATTTTTAAAATGATATTAGTTACTTGTCCAGCGTCCAAGTGCCCACCTGCATTTTTACCTTTTCCATATGTCTGGTCTAAAATAACTAAATCAAGCTTATATGATTTCAAAATAGCCCACGCACTATCAGATATATTCAATAAACCAGTTCCGTACATAATGTTCTTATTATCATAATTAATAATAAAAAT
>DAMDCT010000070.1:5852-6967 GCA_032091455.1 Oscillospiraceae bacterium
TGTTCACGTGGCATTAATTCATTTTTAACAAATTGCTGAATCATATGAAGTAACTGATCCAGTGTTTCCTGATTACGAATCATCCTGACTCCTTGGAGTTATATTCTTTACAAAGGAAAAGACTAAAAATCTATATGAATAATTTTCTGGCACTGAAATTAATTAATAATAAAAATTAATGAATTTTCATTTTCATCGTGTAAAGACTCTAAAGCAGTAACATGGTAATTTTCTATTTTTACACTGTCACCATGCTTTATATATTTTATATCCATTGATAATTTATCCAACCAATATGGATTAAATAAATCAGCTTTTGGTTCTTCTGTTTTTAGCCACATATCTAAAGTATCAATTGTTTCTTTAGATGCAAATAAACTAATATGTTTAACATTTTCCGATGCATATTCTTGAAGACGTGTTATTAAGTCTCCTGCATCAAAATGGTCGGCATGTCCATGCGTTTGTAAAATGTATCTAATATCTGTCAAGTCTATGTTATACATAGCTGCTGAAGTAGTAACATCAGGACCTAAATCAATTAATAAATCATCATTTATTAACAAGGAGGATCTTTTTCGAATATTTTTTCCTTTATTAATTCTAGCATTTTGACATACCATGCAATTGCAAAATATTAAAGGACACGATGTTGCCGCAGATGTACCCAAGAACGTTATTCTCACTTATTCTCACAAACTTTCTAATTCAGTCTTTTAATTATCATTCGTAAATTGCATCATACCACAATTTTCCTAAACACACAACACTGGAGGGAGGTGAAACAAATGAAAACTAACTTTATTATTAAGCAATCAGCAGTACCACAAACACTCGACATATACATCTATGATGATGTTGAATCAGACGGCTATGACTGGTGGACTGGCGAAGTTACCGAAAGTGATACTTCTGCTAATCATATCAAAACACAATTAGAACAAGCGGGTGACATTCAGCAGATAAACATCTACATAAATTCATACGGTGGAAGTGTCAAGGAAGGACTTGGAATCTATAACCTTTTAAAACGCCAAACAGCACAAAAGACTGTGTATGTAGATGGATTTGCTTGTTCCATTGCGAGCGTAATCGCAATGGCAGGGGACAAGGTA
>DAMDCT010000070.1:6977-14116 GCA_032091455.1 Oscillospiraceae bacterium
CATGGGTACAAACACCCTTATGATGATACACCATGCCGCAATGGGCGTTTTCGGCAATGCTGATGAACTTAGAAAAGCCGCCAATGATGTTGAAACAATCGATAGTGCAAGTTGTTCTAGTTACCTTGCTAAAGCAGGGGACAAGCTAACACAAGAAAAGCTGACTGAATTACTTGACAATCAAACTTGGCTTAATGCAGAACAATGCGTTTTGTATGGCTTAGCTGATGAAATTGCAGGTAAAGAAGATACTACTATTACTCAAGCGAAGCAAAGATTGAAACAGTCTATTCAAGCTGAAATCAATCAACATTCGAATAATATTAAAGTGCCTGAAACTTTAATAACACAGAAAACAAATGCTGAGAAATTAATGGCAGCATTTAAGAAAAATATGGAGGAATAACAACATGAAATCAAAAGACTTAATTCTACAGGAATTAAAAGACAATTTAGTAACTGCATTCAAAAGCACAGATGAAAACGCAATAGCACAAGCTTTTACTCCTTTTGCTGAGGCTATTCAACAAAATGTGATGGAGGAATTTAAGGCATATCAGCCGATAGTGCAATTCTTGCAAAACGTGGAGTTCATCAACTAACAGCTGATGAAAGTAAATTCTATCAAGGAATTACTGAAGCTATGAAGTCAACCGATGTTAGACAAGCATTTGCAGGAATTAGCACTGCATTTCCTGAAACAGTTATTGATAATGTAATAGCTGATATTAAAGAGGCTCATCCATTGCTTGCAGCTATTAACTTCACAAATACAACTGTATTGACTAAAATAATTATTAATAAGCAAGGCACACAGCTTGCAACATGGGGCGGACTTAACTCTAAAATTACTGCTGAATTATCAGGATCAATTGGAAAGCTTGATTTAACTCTTTGCAAATTATCTGCATTTATGCCAATCGCTAAAGATATGCTTGCAGTAGGCCCTGCTTGGATTGATGCATATGTTAGAGGAGTACTTTCAGAAGCAATTGCATTAGCACTTGAAACTGCAATTGTTGACGGCACAGGCAAAGATGAACCAATCGGTATGAATAGAGATGTGTCTGATAATGTAACTGTAACTGCAGGGGTATACCCAAAGAAAACTGCTATTAAAATAACGGATCTAAGTCCTAAAACCTATGGAACAATATTAAGCACATTAGCAAAAGCACCAAATAAAAAAACAAGGCCAGTAAATAGTGTATTGTTTATTGTGAATCCAATTGATTACTTCACTAAAGTAATGCCTGCAACTACTGTAAGGGCAACAGATGGTACATATTCAAAAGATGTTTTTCCATTCCCAACAACAGTTATTCAATCCTCAGCAGTTGATGCGGGTGAAGCAATTTTTGGACTTGCTGAAAAATACTTTATGGGAATTGGAGCAGGTACAAGTGGCGGTAATATTGAGTTTTCAGATGAGTTTAGGTTCTTAGATGATGAAAGAGTCTACCTAACTAAACTATACGGTAATGGTAGAGCATTGGACGATAACGCATTTGTACTTGCAGATATTAGCGGTTTATTACCTGCAACCGTTGAGGTAACTGTAAAAGGTACAGTAAACACCAAAGAAGAACCACAAGCTTAATTGAGGTGAGATAAATGGCAGATACATTACTAGCTGATGTTAAATCCTACTTACACATTACTTGGGAGGATGCAGACACAGATAAAAACCTACAAGGGATGATAGAACGAGGAAAGGCACGCTTGCAAGATATAGCAGGCGTGCCCCTTGATTTTATAGCCGAGGATTTTCCTAGAACGTTGTTATTTGATTACTGCAGATATGCAAATAGTCACGCTGTTGAAATGTTTGAGAAAAACTTTGCATCTGAACTTATGAGCCTACACATTAAAAGCCAAGTAGAAGCTCAAGCAGGTACTGCAGAATGAACATAAAAACAAATAACATTGAATTTGTGAGTTTCTCTGATGGTGTGTGCAATATTTATGCTTTAGACAATGACGGCAATCGAATATATAAATACAAGGGTTTGGGATTTAGTAATCGTGTTTTAGGGTTTAAAAGGTATTGGGCGGCTGCAGCAAACCAAATGGAAATTAACAAAGTTATACGAATACCCAGCTTAAAAAACATAGATACTTATGATCATGTTGAAATAGGTGGCGAAACTTATGACGTAAAAATGGTACAAGCCATATATGACACAAACCCTATTTGCATTGATTTGACTTTACAGTGAAAGTTTGAAAATAAATTTCAAACAAGAGTTTTACGCTTTTCGGCGTAGGGCATTGCCAAAATATGGCTATGCCAAACCACGTAAAACTCAGAGTCGGTACGAAAGGAAAGTTTGATATATGGCAGGACATAGAAAAATACACCCTGATGAATTGTATTCTCAAATGATGAGGGCATTAAGTGCCTACAGTGATGAAGTTATTGAAAGCACTGAACAAGCCGCCAATATTGTGTCAAAGGAATTACTTGCAAACATTCGAGCAGATAGTCCAGTAGGCTCAACTGGTGAATATAAAAAAGGTTGGGTTAGAAAAAAACTAAAGTATCACTATGTAATACACAATAAAAACAAGCCTGGGTTAACACATTTACTTGAACATGGCCACGCATTAAAACAAGGCAAAAGAACACAAGCTATTCCTCATATCAAGAAAAATGAAGAAATGGCAGTTGAAAAACTAGAGAATTTGTGTATTAAAATAGTGAGTGAGGGGTTGAGGTTAAAATGACATTAGATACACTTGAAATGCTCCTTAAAACAACTAATTATCCCACAAAATATAGTCATTTTGATGTGCCGACAACGTTCCCACGCATTACTTATTTGGTGGTTGGAACAAACAATGTATTAGCTGATAATGTGATTTATAAAAAGATTAATTCCTACAGAGTTGAGTTATATACTCAAACAAAAGATTTATCAGCAGAGCAAAAAGTAGAAAGTGTTCTTGAAAATGCAGGTATCATATATGTAATAAATAAAGTTTACATTAACAGCGAAAAAGTATACTTAATAATTTATGAATTTGAAGAAATGGAGTGATAATATGTCAGAAGTTCAAAGTGAAAAAGTAATCTATGGATTAAAAAACGTGCACTATGCAGTTGTGATAAATACCGATGGTGTAATCACATATTCAGCACCTGCTAGATTACCAGGAGCTGTAAACTTAGGGTTATCCCAAGAAGGCGAGTTAGTAGAGTTCTATGGTGATAACGTTGTTTACTATTCAACTACTGTGAATAACGGGTATAGTGGAGATATTGAAATTGCAATTATACCTGATGCATTTAAAGTTGAGGTTTTAGGTGAAGTCAAAGATAGTGACAATGTACAATTTGAGGTGGCAGACGCAAAACCAAAACAAATTGCAATACTAGCAGAGTTTGACACAGACCAAATTGCAAAGCGTATTTGTTTGTATAATGTCATGTGTAAACGTCCTGATATTACAAGTCAAACAAAAGAAGAAAAGATAGATGTAAAAGCACAAAAGCTTTCAATTACAGCGAGACCAATAGAGATTGATGGCAAGCTTATTGTTAAATCATCAACTACCGCTGGAACAAATAAAACAAAATATGATAATTGGTTTAAAGCAGTTCCTGCATATGTAAAAGCAGAAACAGGAGCATAACAAATGGAAAAGATAATTAAAATAAGCGGTAAAGATGTAAAGTTTAAAACAAACGGTGTTGCATTATTAATATATAAACAACAAACAGGTCGGGATTTAATTCCTGACCTGTTTAAACTTATTGGTGAAGTTGATATTGCTAATATATCTGCTAATAACATTAATTTAGCAAACTTAAATACTCAAGTGCTTTTTGATATTTGTTGGACATTTGCAAAAATTGCAACACCTGATATTCCTCCTGTATTGGAGTGGGCGAGTGAATTTGATTCTTTTCCTATTGTTGATATTTTCAAGGAAACTATGGAGTTAGTTATTGAATGTATTACCTGCAGTGCCAAAGTAAAAAAAGAAGTAGCGACAGCAACCTTAAAGCAGAAAGCGATGCACTCAAAACGGAAAACATCGTTTTCTCAGCTGTTCAAATAGGTTTGACTGTCGCAGATTTTGAGCATATGAGCATTGGTATGATATTTGACCAAATTATCACATACAACAATGCAACCAGTGAAGATGATAATCAATCAAAACAACGTAAAGCAACTGTAGATGATATGAACGCTTTTTAGGGAGGTGATAATCGCAATGCCAAAATATGAGGGTATAGTTATTGATTTAGGTGTGGATAACTCTAAGATTATAAAAGACCTAAAGGAAATAGATGATCATTTATTTAAAACTCAAAGGGAATTAACACAATGCAATAGTTTACTTAAATTTGACCCAAAGAATACAGATTTACTAAAACAAAAGCAAAAGTTGCTTGCTGATCAACTTACAACATCAAGGGATAGATTTTCAAAGCTTCATGATGTAATGAAAGAACTAGAGCAACAACGCTTTATGGGTAAAGATGTTGATGAACAAATTAGAAAAATACAAAGGGAAATAATCAAAACAGAACAAAACATATCTAAATTAGATACAGCTTTTCAAGAAGTAAACAGAAGTGTTTATGAACTTGATGGTAAGCTTCAAAGTGCTGAAAAAAAGACTAAATCATTCGGTGATAAAGCAAAAGAAGCTAGTAAAAAAGTAAATGATTTAGATGATCAAGTTGGCGGTAAACTCACAAAAAGCATTGAGGCATTTGGATTAGCGGCGGTTGCATCTGCAGGACTTGCAACTAAAAGTTTTGTAGACTTTAGTGACCAAATGATTAAAATGTTATGACCTATGATGAGTCTAAAAAAGTGGTGTTAGGCTTATCAGATGCAACAGGATTAGCCGCAGGAGGTTTGGCAAACGCAACATACAATGCACTTTCTGCAGGAGTTAAAACTAATGAACTTACAAACTTTATGGTCACTGCATCCAAAACAGCAGTTGCAGGTTTTACGGATGAAGCAAGTGCAGTTGATATTTTAACAACTATTTTGAACTCATACCATCTAAAAGCTAGTGACGTTGTGGCTGTATCTGACAAGCTACTACAAACACAAGATAAAGGCAAAGTTACGGTTGGAGAATTGTCACAGGGTTTAGGTGGACTTGTCGGTATTGCATCTAGTGCGAATGTACCTTTAAATGATATTTTAGCAGCATTAGCCACTTTAACCGCTAACGGTTTACCAGCATCACAATCAATCACATCGTTAAAACAAGCAATAAGTGGAATAATTAAGCCCACTGCTGAAGCAGAAAAGATGGCTAAAAAATTGCATATAAAATTTAATGATACTGCGTTACAAGCTAAAGGGTTATCAGGCGTACTTGCTGATGTTCAGGCTAAAACACACGGAAATACTGGTAAGATGGCGGAGCTATTTGGTTCTGTAGAAGCATTAAATGCTGTAATGGTACTAACAACTAAAGAAGGTTCAGCACAATTCAATGAAAGTCTTGGCTTAATGGAAAACTCCGCTGGTAAAACTGATAAGGTTTTTAATATGATTTCCGAGGACAGTGGTTTTAAATTAAAGCAGTCATTTAATGAACTAAAAAATAGCTTAATTGAGGTAGGTGACACCTTATCACCTTTAATTAATCTTATTTCAGGTGTTCTGGCAATCATTGCTGGAATTAATCCTACTGTACTTATAATGATAGGAACATTAGTAACAGTTGCGGCCATCATACTGCAGATAGTGAAAGTAATAGGTACATTTTCGAAAATCGGCGGCAAGGCTGGAGCTTGGTTTGGTGGGATAAATACTCAAGCGTTAAAAACAACTGCAATTATAATTGGTGTTGTAGCCGCATTAATTGCCTTAGGCGCTATCATTGCTGTAATAATTGGTAAAGGTGGAGATTTACGAAACACCATGAAAGGTGTTGGTGATAGCGTTAATCAAGTTAAATCAAATGTAAACAATGCAGGTAATAGTGTTCCACGCCATGCAACAGGTACTAACTATCATAGAGGTGGTGGTGCTATTATTACAGAGTATGGCTCAGAGCAATTGACACTTCCAAATGGCGCACAGTATGTTGTTATGCCACGAGGAACAAAGGTAACACCACATAATCAAATGCAATCTACGAGTAATCAAGGTGTTAGTGGTGGCGATATATTCCACATAACCATTGATGCTAAAAATGTGAGTGAATTTAATGACATGGTATCAATAGCACAAAATGCAAGACAGCAAAGGAGGGCAAACTAATGGCACAGTATACTCAGAAGGTTTATGCAACAGACAGTTATTCAGAAAATTGGAACAACGGGGCAATTACTAGAGGGGTTAGTTTAACGTCCAATATTGATTATGACAATTTGTGGCTTAGCCATAATATCAACAGTGCATCTTTGGTTAATATTATATATCCAGAACAATTTGGAATGGAACGAAAAAGATTATATGATATTGAGTATTTTGCTTATGTTGTGTCAAAGTCTGTATATGGTCAAGGAGCATCATCGGCATACACATATTTTGTCGGTGGAGGTATAGCAAGTTTTAGGGACAATATGCCAAATGATTGGGCAAAATATGATTTAAATATAAATGTATTAAATTCTAATGCATATAACAAAATTAACTATACTACAATTGTGCCAAACTGTGGTTGTGTCGGTTCAAACATAAGCGGTTATAGTTCAAGCGTAGGAGCATCAATATCTATTCAGAGTCACACTGGCGTAAATAAACCATATAGATTAGAAACATTTGAAGATGTTATACCGTTTTCATCTAATCGTTTCCCTTCAAAATTTCTAGATAAAAAAGTGGCAAATACGTTTAAGTGGGCATTTGAATACGATAAAGAAAACGTAGTAGGAACGATAAAACAAGCATCTGCAAAATTGAAGTATCGCACTAAAGGCACTACTACATATACTGAAATATCAATCACAGGTGAAACAAATACATATGAAATACCTGCAAATACATTTACAACAAATGAAATTGAATGGCAGGTCATTGTTAAATCTGATGATAATATTGAAAGCACACAAACTGATTGGGTTACATTAACTACAGTTGATAGTATTCCGACTTGTTGCATAGTTTCACCTAACTCAATATTTATTGATGGAACACAAGCTAATACTTTTTATT
>DAMDCT010000070.1:14233-14542 GCA_032091455.1 Oscillospiraceae bacterium
GAATCACGTAATAGACACAGGCTCACCACAAACAAAGTTTGATTTACAGTATTTATATAATAGCGCTTGGACTGATTTAATAAGTGAAACAACAGCAAGACAAAATTATATTATACCTGCGGATAAGTTACCTGCTGGAAATATTCAATGGCGAGTGAGAACTTATAACACCGATAACGTGGCTAGTGAATGGTGTACACCTGCAAATATTGTTGTTCGTTCTTCCCCTGTTATGCCCAATATATCAAGTATATCGAATCAATCTAGACCAACTATAACATGGCAATCAGTAGGACAAGAGGCTATTAA
>DAMDCT010000071.1:0-5596 GCA_032091455.1 Oscillospiraceae bacterium
AAATATTGTAAAGATTGGCATTGCAATATTGAATGCCGCAAGTGCATCACTTCCTACATAAATTCCAACGAACATTACATCTACTACGCAGTATATTGAGTTTGTAATCATACCAATAATAGTTGGCATTAAATATGATATGTATGTTTTCGTAATTGGACCGTTTAACAAAGCCTGTTCTTTTTTCATAACTATCCTTCTTTACATTTCTAATGCTTATTTCATTTTAAATAACCTTTAATTATTTTTATAAAAGCTTTGATTTATGCGGTTTTATAAAAATTCAATAACGTGATTTAAAATAAAATAAGTATAACCATTTATTTTGTATTATAATAATCCTCAAATAGCTTATCACAACAAAATATATAAGTCCATTGTTTATTTGATTAAATTTGGATGAAAAATGCTAAAAAAATTAGTGATAGCATATACCTTTAATATAACTGATAGGGGGATTTATATGAAGAGTGTATTAATTACTAAAAGGCAATTTAATATTGCTATATTAAGTGTGCTATTGGTGCTTGCGATTGTTGGTGCTGTAAGTTACTTTGGCATAGCATCGATAATATCATCAACACAATCTAAAAGACTTTTGCCAATTTATTGTGTAGATACAACTGAGAAAAAGATTGCATTGACATTTGATTGTGCTTGGGAAAATTCCGACACACTTATATTAATAGATTTGATGAAGCTATACAATGTAAAAGCAACCTTTTTTGCCACTGGCGATTTTTGCGAAAGATATCCAGATGACATTAAGCTACTTGCAAAATATGGGCATTCAATACAAAACCATTCCAATAAGCACCCCCATGTAAAAAACATTGAAAAGCAAGCATTAATTGATGATACAACAGCATGTGACAATATTATTAAACAGGTAACAGGAAAAAAACCAACTCTCTATCGTGCACCTTACGGTGAGTATAGCGATAGTATGTTATCGATATTTGAAACTGACTTACATCATAAAGTGATACAATGGGATGTTGATTCTGTTGATTGGCAAAAGCCAACAGTCCAGACGATTGTAAAACGTATTACAACTAAAGTTAAGGCAGGTAGTATCCTTTTATTTCACAATGATACAAAAAACACTCCTGAAGCACTAGCTCAAATCCTACCTCAACTAAAACAAGATGGCTATGAATTTGTGTTGGTTGAAGATTTAATTTATAAAGATAATTATACTTTAGACCACGCAGGTAAGCAGATTAAAAAATAGAATGAATTTCTCCTGCTTAAATTTGTTCTAGCTTTTTTGACAAAATAATGATACAATTATTTTATCAAAGAAAAGAATATAAAAAATAACAGGGGGTATTAAACTATGATACAAGATGACTACATAAAATTTACATTACCACAAATGAAAAGTATTGCGTTAATCGCTCATGATGGCAAAAAACTTCAGTTAATTGACTGGGTTAATAAAAATAAAGATATCCTAAAAAATCATAAGTTATGTGGAACTGGTACAACAGCTAGATTGCTAACCGACAAAACAGGTCTTCAAGTAAAAGGCTATAATAGTGGCCCACTTGGCGGTGATCAACAAATCGGTGCTAAAGTTGTTGAAGGAAAGATTGATTTAATCGTATTTTTCAGTGACCCACTTGAATCTCAACCACATGACCCTGATGTAAAAGCATTATTAAGAATTGCAGTAGTTTTTAATATTCCTATTGCAAATAATGAGTCAACCGCTGATTTTCTTGTAACTTCAAAATACATGAATGAAGAGTATGAGCACTCAGTTGTTAATTATAACAAAAACACAACTGAAAGATTAAATGAGTTCGATATTAAATAATATAATATAATAACAAGCGAGTGGGTAAAATTCTTACCTATTCGCTTGTTTTGTTTAATGCTTATTTCTTTTTTAACGACTTTTATTATTTTGTGAAAGTTACTATTAATGAGGTTTTATAAATATTAATAATAACCATATAAAATGAAATTAGTATAATAGATATAGTGAATATTGAGGACTAGCATATAAATCTTCAATGGGTTATAATATTAATATATAGCAATAAAAAAGGGGAGATATACATGCCATTATCAAATTTGGAGCCCAGAGAAGTATTCGATTATTTTGAACAGATTAGTCAAATACCAAGAGGCTCAGGCAACGAAAAATGCGTTAGTGATTATTTAGTTCAATTTGCAATTAACCAAGGATTGGAGTATGTTCAGGATAACTCATATAACGTGATTATAAAAAAACAAGCCACAAAAGGATATGAAAAATCACCTTGTGTAATACTTCAAGGACATATGGATATGGTCTGTGAAAAAAATAAAGATACTGTGCATGATTTTTTGAATGATCCAATAAAGCTTATTGTAGATGGCGACTTTTTAACAGCAAATGGTACAACTTTAGGAGGCGATAATGGGGTCGCAATTGCATATAGTCTTGCGTTGCTTGCATCGGATAATATTTCACACCCACCACTAGAAGCGTTATTTACAGTTAACGAAGAAGTTGGTATGGATGGCGCAAGAAATATTGATACAAGTAATTTAGACGGAAAAATGCTAATTAATATAGATTCTGAAGAAGAGGGCGAGTTTTTAGCAAGTTGTGCTGGTGGTATAAGGGCGACTATTCATTTACCTATTGTGTTTGCTTCAGTTGATACAAATGCAAACTCTTATATAGTTAAGTTAAGAGGATTAAAGGGTGGACACTCTGGAATGGAAATTGACAAGCAAAGAGCAAATGCAAATAAGCTTATGGGAAGAATTTTAAGCAATCTTTACAATGAATATGATATAAAAATTGCAGACTTAAACGGCGGCTCTAAAGATAATGCAATTCCAAGAGAAGCTGATATGATTGTTGTTACTACTGCAGATAAGTTAGTTTTAGAAAATACAATAGCAAATATTCAAGCGGCATATCAATACGAGTTTAGAAATGCAGAAACAGATATTTCAATAAAACTGGAAGAAGTGGAAATGCCTAAAAATGTATTTGACGATAATACAACAAAAAGTGTAATCTCCACATTGATTTTAATACCACATGGTGTTAAATCAATGAGCCTAGACATTATTGGATTAGTTGAAAGCTCAACAAACATTGGCGTAGTAAAAGTAAAAAATAATGAAGTCACTTTTGCTAGTGCGATAAGAAGTTCGGTTTCAACCAGAAAGCAGGAAATTTTAAATCAAATATATCATTTAGCAGGTTTAGTAAAAGCAACAGTAACAGAATTAGGAGATTACCCAGCGTGGGAATATAATGCTAATTCAAAATTGAGAGAGGTGTTTTTACAAACATATAACGATATGTATGGAGAAAAAGCAAAAGTAACGGCAATTCATGCAGGTTTAGAATGTGGACTGCTGAGTGAAAAGATGAAAGACGCTGATATGATTTCTTTTGGTCCTAATATGTACGATGTACATACACCTGATGAAAGAGTTAGTATTTCATCAGTAGCCAGAACATGGGATTTTTTAAAGGCAGTTTTGAGAGAACTACAATAATATATTAAGTCAATAGACATAATTTCAGATTAACTTCTTAAAATAACTATGCTATAAAATTTTAGATAACGTTTTTTAGGAGTATGGATGAAAAGATTATTAGTAGTTATTGATTATCAAAATGATTTTGTAAATGGTTCTCTTGGATTTCCTAAAGCAGTTTTATTAGAATCAAATATATGTGAAAAGATATGTTTTTATAAGTCAAATAAATGGGACGTTTTATTTACATTAGATACTCACTATGATAACCAATATGAAGCAAAAGAGAGTTTGTTATCAAATGAAATAAAAGAAACCCAAAACCTAAAGGGTTGGAAATTGTTTGGTAAAGTGAATTCATTGGCAACGAAAGATACAATAAAAATTAGTAAGCATACATTTGGCACACTTGACTTATGTGAATACTTAATTGAAAATCAGTATGACTTTATAGAATTTGTGGGTGTAGTTACAAACATATGTGTAATAGCAAATGCAATTCTTGCAAAATCCGCACTGCCGGAAGCAGAAATTGTAATAGATGCTTTATGTGTGGCAAGTAATGATGATGATTTGCATGAAAAGGCACTGGATGTAATGGATAGCATAGGGTTTAAAATTATAAATAGATAAAAATTGGAGGATATTAATATGTGTAAATTTGATGTTGAATATGAAGCTAAGGCTTGCATTGAATGGATTAAAAACTGGTTTGAAAAAGAAAGCGGTGGCGCTAAAGGCGTTGCAATCGGAATATCTGGCGGAAAGGATAGTTCAGTTGTTGCAGGGCTTTTATGCAAAGCTATTGGCAAAGACAAAGTATTAGGAATATTGATGCCTAACGGTGAGCAAAAGGATATAGAAGATAGCAAAAAAATATGTGAGTTCTTAAAAATTAATTATAGAGTAATTAATATTGAAAATGCATACAATGCGTTAATTGAATGTATGGAATTAAATGATGATAGCACATTTGAATTATCAAAGCATACAAAAACAAATATTGCACCAAGAATTAGAATGACAACATTATATACAATAGGGCAGGAGCTAGGATACAGAGTTGCAGGTACAGGAAACGCATCTGAAAAATATGTAGGTTATGCAACTAAATGGGGCGATACGGCAAACGATTTTAACCCAATTGCAAATTTTACAACGGACGAAGTAGTTGCAATCGGAAAACAATTAGGACTTCCAATAGAATTAATGGATAAAGCACCATCTGATGGATTGACAGGAAAAACAGATGAAGATAATCTAGGCTTTTCATATGCTACATTAAATCACTATATTAAAACTGGTGAATGTGAAGATGAAAAGATAAAAGCTGAAATAGACAAAAGACATCAATATAACAAACATAAATTCACGTCAATACCTGTTTATAATTCAAAGAGAAATACCGGGAGTATTAATTAATAACATCATTTCCTTTATAAAAATAACCACTCGATTTTCGAGTGGTTATTTAAGAATAGGTGAATATCTTGTATTAGCGCTTTAAAGAGTTGAAATGAATTAAGTAATATGATATAATTATTACATAAATAAAATATCTTACAATAAAAACTATTATGAAGGTAGGTATATGATGAATGTCTTAGAAAAAGCAAGGATTGAAATTAATGATATAGATGAAAAAATGGCACAACTATTTGAAATGAGAATGCGTGCAGTTGAAGATGTCATTTCATATAAGATGCAAAATAATATGCCTGTACTTGATAGTGGACGGGAACAGTTTGTTATAGATAAAAACATGCAATACATTAAAAATCCACAGTATAAAGACTATTATGTTGACTTTATATCACATCTAATGGATATATCTAAGTTGTATCAAAAAAGAATATCTAATGCTGACACAGTGGGTTATCAGGGTGCAAAGGGTGCATTTTCACACATTGCGTTAACAAACCTTTTTAAAGACCATAAAGAAAAGTCTTATCAAACATTTGATGAGGTATTTAAGGCAGTTCAAAATGGTGAGATTTCTTGTGGCGTTTTGCCTTTTGAAAATTCCTATACAGGTGAAGTAGGAGAAGTGCTGGATCTTCTTTATAAGTATAATTGTAGTATAAATGTAATATATGATTTG
>DAMDCT010000071.1:5606-14155 GCA_032091455.1 Oscillospiraceae bacterium
ATTAAACAAGTGTATTCACATTATCAAGCGCTGAGCCAGTGTAAACATTATTTTGATGCATTTTCTTACGAATTAATTGAATATCCAAATACAGCACTTGCGGCAAAGTATGTAAGTGAGACAAATGATAAAACTAAGGCGGCAGTTGCTTCTATTGAAACTGCAAAGCTATATAATCTTGATGTGTTGGTAAAAGATATTAACACAAGCTCAGAGAATACAACAAGATTTATAGTGATTTCTAAAAATCAGAATGAAGTAGGAAACCGTTTTAATATCATGTTTACTCTTGACCATAATGCAGGACAACTTGCGAAAATTATGCAGATAATTTCAAAATATGGTTTTAACATGGAAAGTATTAAATCAAAATCAATTAAAAATCTACCATGGCAATACTATTTTTATGTTGAAATTGTCGGAAATATAAACGATGTAAATGCGAAAATAATGATAAGTGAACTTGAAGAAAATTGTAAGGAATTAAAGATACTTGGTGTATACAATAAGTAGGGAGGTCAAACATTGAATTTGACAGTAAATCTAAAAGATAAATCATATGATATTATTTTAGAAAGAGGAGTTATAAATAACGTCGGCAAGTATGTTAACCTTAATCGCAAAGTGCTTGTAATAAGTGATGACGGTGTACCCAAACAACACGTTGATGCTGTCGTAAAACAGTGTCAAAATGGTCAAGGTTTTTGCCATATTGTAAAACAAGGGGAAGGATCTAAAAGTTTTGAAACGTATGAAGAACTTTGTCAAGTACTGCTTAATTTAAACTTCTCAAGAAAAGACTTGATTATTGCAGTTGGTGGTGGTGTAATCGGTGATTTAGCTGGATTTGTTGCCGGAACTTACATGAGAGGTATTAACTTTGTAAATATTCCTACAACAACATTATCACAAATTGATAGCAGTATTGGTGGAAAAGTTGCAATTAATCTAGCTAATGTTAAAAACGTAATTGGCGCATTTTATCATCCACAAATGGTGTTAGTCGATAGCGACACGCTCAAAACCCTGCCAATACGTCATTTTAATAATGGCTTAGCTGAAGCTGTTAAATCAGGATTAATATATGATGCAAAACTTTTTGAACTATTTGAAACAACTGATATAAAACAGTCAATTGACCAAGTTATATATCGTTCATTGAGTGTTAAGAAAGACATTGTCGAAAAGGACGAAAAAGAGGAAAATTTGAGAAAAACGTTAAATTTTGGACATACAATTGGTCATGGAATTGAGAGTGTATACGGGCTTTCAGGGTTATTGCACGGTGAATGTGTTGCAATTGGAATGATACCAATGATTGAAGATGAAAACCTTAAAAAACGAGTGATAAAAGTATATGAAAAGCTAAATATGCAAACAACTGTTGATTATGATAAACAACAAGTTATGGATGTAATGCTTAAAGATAAAAAAACACATGGCAGTAAAATAACTATTGTTAAAGTCAAAACACTAGGACAAGCAGAACTTGTAGATATTGAAACAAATGAGCTTATAAACTATTTAGCTGATTAAGAATTGCATAAATAAAATATTATTGAAATGGAGTGAGCCTATGAAAAGCTGTTTTGGAAATCAAGTTAATATAAGCCTATTTGGCGAATCTCATTCTGATGCAATAGGAGTGGTTATAAACGGATTAGCACCAGGTATCAAGCTAGACCTTGATTTCATTAATAAGCAATTAGATAAAAGAAAACCTAAAGGCAAAATCTCTACTTCAAGACAAGAAGAGGATGAATTTAAAATAGTAAGTGGGTTCTTTAACGGATATACAACAGGAACACCACTTTGCCTAATGATATATAATAAAGTTCAAAGAAGTGGCGATTATGAGAAAACAAAGTCACTCATGCGTCCGTCCCATGCAGATTATACAGCGCAAGAAAAATATCTAGGCTACCAAGACTATCGTGGTGGAGGACATTTCTCTGGAAGAATTACTGCTCCAATAGTTGCGGCTGGTGCTATCTGTACACAGATTTTACAGCAAAAAGGTATTCTGATAGGCACACATATTAAAACATGTAATGGAATTGATGATGTGTTGTTCAGTGATGATTGTGAACTTTTGAAAGAAGAAATTACAGCTTTAAATGATACTTATTTTCCCGTAATAGATAGGGTTGCAGGTGATACAATGAATACTGCAATTGAAAAAGCGCACGAACACGGTGACTCGGTTGGGGGTGTACTTGAAACAGCAGTTATAAATATGCCAGCTGGAATTGGCGAGCCATTTTTCAACTCAATAGAAAGCACATTATCTCAGCTTTTATTTAGCATTCCTGCGATAAAAGGGGTTGAGTTTGGAGCAGGTTTTGACCTTAGTGAAATGCTTGGAAGTCAAGCGAATGACCCATTTTATTTTGATAACGCAGTTAAAACAAAAACTAACAATAACGGTGGAATTAACGGTGGAATTTCTAATGGCATGCCAATAATAATTAAATGTGCAGTTAAGCCTACACCGTCTATTTATAAAAAGCAAAACACAGTGGATATTAGTAATAACGAAAATGTTGAACTCGAAATTGAGGGGCGCCATGACCCTGCTATTATACATAGAGCAAGGGTTGTAGTTGATAGTATGGTTGCAATTGGATTACTTGATTTATTTAGCGAGAGATACGGCTATTTGTGGCAAAGAGATTAAATTGATATTATACCATTAAGGAAGGAATACAACATGAGTAGATATGGACTGATTGGAGAAAAATTATCACACAGCTTTTCTAAGATAATTCACGAAAAACTTTGTGACTATAGTTATGACTTGCTTCCTATGAACAAGAATGAACTCCATGGGTTCATGATGAAAAAACAGTTTGACGGTATTAATGTAACAATTCCATATAAACTAGATGTTATACCTTACTGTGATGAAATAGATGATACTGCAAGAAGAATTGGGTCAGTTAATACTATTGTAAATAAAAATGGTAAGCTGATTGGATATAATACTGATTTTTATGGGTTCCTATATACTATAAAAGTAAATAACATTAATGTTGTTGATAAAATTGTTATGATTTTAGGAAGTGGTGGGACTTGTAAAACAGTCAACGCAGTTGCAAAATACCTTCAAGCAAAAGAAATAATTATTGTAAGTAGGACACAATCCGAACACTCAATTACATACGAGCAGGCTTTGAAAAGGCAAGATGTAGATGTTATTGTAAATGCATCACCAAAAGGAATGTATCCAAATAATGATGAATGTGGACTCGATATAAGTAACTTTAAATCACTAAGTGCAGTAATTGATGTAATATATAACCCACTCAAAACAAGACTTTTACAGCAGGCACAGGCAAATAATATTCAGTATGTAAATGGGTTGCAAATGCTTGTTGCTCAAGCAAAATATGCAGCAGAATTTTTTACAGGAGAAAAAATTGCTGATATAAAGATTAAAGAGATTTATAAAGAGTTGATGCTTTATTTAAGCAACATTGTTTTAGTTGGAATGCCAAGCTCTGGAAAAACAACGATAGGACAAGAAGTAAGTATATTACTTAATAAAAAGTTTGTGGATACAGATGAGATTATTGAAAAAGAAAATAACATGACAATTCCACAGATTTTTGAGGAATGTGGCGAAAAAGAATTTAGACAACTAGAACAAAATGCAATATCAAATATATCAAAGCAAACAAACCTTGTTATTGCAACAGGTGGCGGTGCAATTCTTGATGAGAAAAACATCTTAAATTTACAGCAAAATGGGGTTGTAGTTTTCATAGATAGGGCATTAGATGATCTTTTGATAGGACAAAACCGTCCGTTATCAAAAAGCAAATCAGACATTGAGAAGCTTTATAAAATCAGACACACTATATATCTTTCTTGTAGTGATATTACTGTTTGTAATACTGGGAATATACAAGATGCTGTAAATATATTAATTGAAAAATACCATGATTTTGTTAATCAATAGAAAAGCCAGAAAGGCACGGTTTGAAAAATGAACGTTAAAATATATCCTTCTAAATGCTGTAATCAAGTTGTAATTCCACCTTCAAAAAGCATGTCACATAGGGCAATTATCTGTGCTTGTCTTGCAAGTGGAAAAAGTATTATAAAAAATCTAGTTTTTTCAGATGATATTAAAGCCACAATTGATGGAATGCGACAATTAGGCGCAACCATAACCGAGTTTGATGATTATGTAGAAATTCGTGGAATTTCTGATTTTGCTGATATTAAAAATCAAGATATAAATTGTAAGGAATCTGGCAGCACGTTGAGATTTTTTATTCCGATATTCTCATTACTAAATAAGAAAGTCAGTTTTTACGGAGAAAATAGACTGCTAAAACGTCCACAAGAGGTTTACAAAGACTTATTTTTAAAGCAGGGAATAGAGTTTATTCAAACCAAAGATTGCATAACAATCAATGGCAGTTTGAAAGCTGGAGAATATGAGTTAGATGGCAATGTTAGTTCTCAATTCATAACAGGATTGTTGTTTGCACTTCCAATGCTAAAACAGGATTCTGTAATAAAAATAAAGCCACCATTTGAGTCACGTTCTTATATAGATTTAACTTTGCAAGCAATGAATGACTTTGGGGTTAAAGCCTGTTTTACAGATGATTACACAATAAAAATAGATGGGAACCAACAATATAAACCATGTGACTATACAGTTGAGGGGGATTTTTCTCAACTTGCATTTTTTGCAGTATTAGGCGCTATTAACAATGGAATAGATTGCATTGGTGTTTCTCACAACTCTTTACAAGGCGATAAAGTTATTATTGATATTCTTGAAAAAAGTGGAGTATTGATAAAAAAAATACGATGTGGATACAGAATAGAAAAAAGTGATATTATCGCAACTGATATTGATTTGAGTGATTGCCCCGATTTAGGACCTATATTAACTATACTTGCAATGTTTGCAAAGGGTAAGACTATAATATACAATGCAGGCAGACTTAGATTAAAAGAATCTGATAGAATAGAAGCAATGGAAACTGAATTGAAAAAGTTTGGAGTTAATATAGCTACTACACAAGAAGAAATTGTGATTGAGGGCAAAAATGAGTATAGCTGTAGCGAAAGCCTATTTGCGCACAAGGATCATAGAATTGCTATGAGCTTGGCAGTTGCTATTGCTTGCAGTAATTCCCCTGCGATAATTGATGGAGCAGAATGCGTCAATAAATCATATCCAGCTTTTTTTGAGGACTTACAAAAAACAGGGATTAAAATTTCTATACAAGAATAAAATGGAGAAATATAATGAATAAGAATAATTTTCTTAATAAAACTATATTAATTGTTGGGCTTGGACTTATTGGTGGAAGCTATGCAAAAGCATTAAAAAAACAGGGGCTAAAGGTGTTAGCCATTGATATTAACCAACAATCAATTGATTTTGCAATTGAAAATAATATTATAGATAATGGCTCAGCAGATGATATTTCTCTTGTGAAAGATGCAGATATTATTATATTCGGACTATATCCAACTGCTATGATTGAATGGATTAATAATAATCAGCAGTATTTTAAATCTGGAATTTTTATAACTGATGTAAGCGGTGTAAAATGTAATGTAATTGATGTTATTCAAAATAACCTGCGAGATGATGTTGAGTTTATTGGCTCTCACCCAATGGCAGGAAAAGAAGTAAGCGGTGTCCAATACAGTGATGATGAAATATTTAAAGTAGCCAATTTTATTGTAACTCCAACAGATAGAAACACGACTGAGGGAATCAATTTTGCAAAAGAGTTAGGTAAAATACTTAGTTTTAATCGAATTGTTGAACTATCCCCAACAAAGCATGATGAAATGATTGGATACGTGTCACAGCTAACCCATGCAATAGCAGTAAGCTTGATGAATGCAAATGACAATACACATCTGAAAGAGTATACAGGTGACTCGTTCAGAGATTTAACACGTATTGCAAAAATAAATGAAAGTTTGTGGAGTGAGCTGTTTTTTTTAAACAAAGATATTCTAGTTGGGGAAATTGATACTTTCATTAATGAACTAGAGAATTTAAAAAGCAAGCTCAAAACCAATGATAGTGACGGACTCGAACAATTGTTTATTAAGTCAACACAACGAAGAAGACAATTTGATAAGTAGAAATTTAAAAAGCTATTACAAGAGTGTTTCTTGTAATAGCTTTTAATCTTATCCTAAAACTTCATTAATGCAATCAGCACAAACTTGTACTGCAAAGACTATATCCTCACGGCTTATAATAAGTGGGGGATTAAAATATAATATATCGCCTAAAGGTCTAAGCAACACACCTTTTTTCAAGGCTTTTTTATAAATTTGATACCCATATCTATACTTTGAATCAAAAGAGCGTTTAGTTTTTTTATCCTCTACAAGTTCAATTGCATTGATTAGTCCAATTGAACGAATTTCACCAACATATTTATTGTCACTCAATTTTTCATTTACAAGCTTGTTCAAATAGATTGCATTTTCATTAGCTGTTTCTAATGTTTTCTCATCACTTAATATGTTTAATACTTCAATTGCAGCAGAGCAAGCTAGTGGGTTTCCACTGTATGTGTGGCTGTGCATAAATGCCTTACCTTCGCTGTAATCTGCGTAAAACGCATCATAGATTTTTTGCGTAGTTACTGCAATTGCCATAGGCATATATCCACCAGTTAAACCTTTTGATAAACACATAATATCAGGGGAAATATCAGCATAATTACAAGCAAACATTTTGCCCGTTCTACCATAACCTGTTGCAATTTCATCGGCAATTAAATGGACATTGTACTCGTCACATGCTTTACGGAGTTTTTTCAAATATATTGGTGGATATATTTTCATTCCTGCCGCCGCTTGTACTAATGGTTCAACTACAAATGCACAAACTTCATTGCCATATTGTTCAAAATCTTTTTGTGCTGCTTCAAAACACTCTGCATTACAGTTATCTCGACACTTGCCATACTTGCAACGATAACAGTCAGGAGCATCTACACGAACAATATCTAAAAGCATAGGCTTGTATATCTCGGAATATAAGTCAACTCCGCCAATTGATAATGCGCCAAGAGTTTCGCCGTGGTAGCCATCACTAAGTGCCATAAATCTCTTTTTTTGTGGATTGCCTGTCTGATAATGATATTGAAAACTCATTTTCATTGCCGCTTCAATAGCAGATGAGCCGTTATCTGTAAAATTGAACTTTGTCAATCCTTTTGGAATAACTTGTGACAATTTGTCACATAGTGTAATGGCAGGGTAGTGGGAAAAGTTTGCAAATATAACGTGTTCTAGCTTGTCTATTTGATTTTTCACAGCAGTATTAATCCTATCATTACAATGACCAAGTAAATTACACCACCATGAACTAACAACATCAACATATCTTTTGCCGTCAATGTCATATAGATACATACCTTTTGCATGGTCAATAATAATGGGAGGTAACTCCTCATAATCTTTCATTTGAGAGCATGGGTGCCAAATGTGTTCCAAATCTTTTTTTACTAAATTCATTTTTATATCTCCTCGTATAATTTACAAAGAGTGCTTGCCTCAATATCTAAATTTTCACTGTTGTTTGCAACGCAAGCAACAACAGGTATTTTGGTTAGGTACTCTATTGATTTTTTGTTATCCACGTGTAAAAAGTTATTGCCATCATAGTTATTTAATATAATTGCCTTAACATTAATATTGTGCTGTTTTGCATATTCTACAGTTAAAACCACACTGTTTATCGTTCCTAACTCTGCACTAGCAACTATAATTACATCTAGATTTAAAAGCTTAATAATATCTGTCAGCATGATTTGCTTATCATCAAGTCGCAAAGGGCAAACAATGCCGCCACTTCCCTCAACCGTTATATAGTCATACTGTTTCGAAATTTCATTAAAGTCTGATAAAATCACATCGGTTTCTATCAAATTATTTTCAATTTGCGCCGCCAAGTGTGGGGAAACCGCTGTTTCATATGTATATGAAACCAAGTCACAAGGATTACAACTAAGTCCTGCTAATTCACAAACATATTTGCTGTCACCTGGGATAAGTTTACCATCAATTAACTCAGCACCACTTAAAGCAGCTTTATAATAACCAGCATTAATTCCACTTTCTCTAAGGCATTTTACAATTAGTGCAGTAACAAATGTTTTCCCAATATCAGTTCCTGTACCAGTAATAAAAATACCCTTGCATTTATTACTATTTGTACTCATAGCTTTTTAACCTCGAATTTCAAGTCTTTTATCATTTGCAAATCATCTTTTATGCTAATCCCTGCAGTTGTAAGCATGTCACCAGATATAGCGGCATTAGCACCTGAAGAAAAAGCTCTTCTTCCTTTATCAGCTAATAATCCACGTCCCCCAGCTAGGCGAATTGCACCATATGGCATAATGAATCTAAATATTGCAATAATTCTAAGTATTTCATCATCGGATAGTTTGGGCTCATTTTCGTAAGGTGTACCTTTGATAGGGTTTAGTATATTAATCGGCACGGATTTTACACCAAGCTCACGAATATCTAATACCATATCA
>DAMDCT010000071.1:14165-14461 GCA_032091455.1 Oscillospiraceae bacterium
CCCATAATACCGCCACTGCAAACTTCAAGATCCGCTTTTAATGCATTTTTTATTGCAGTTATCTTATCATCATATGTATGTGTAGTACAGATATTTGGAAAGTTTCTACGTGAGGTTTCCAAATTATTATGATACCTTGTAACACCAACGGATTTTAATTTTGCAAATTGTTCATGGGTTAGCAATCCATGCGATGCACAAACCGATATATCACAGTTGTTTTTTAAATGAATATAGCATTCACAAATCTCATCAATTTCTTTATTAGATAAATTCTTACCAGAAGTTACAACTGA
>DAMDCT010000072.1:0-6739 GCA_032091455.1 Oscillospiraceae bacterium
GCAGTTTTAATTGGTCATCATGGAGAAACTTTAGATTCACTACAATATTTAGTTGCTTTAACTTGTAATCGTGTAGATGGTGATTATTATAGAATAACTTTAGACTGTGGAAACTATCGTGAAAAAAGAGAGTATACACTTGAAGGACTTGCAAAAAGGATTTCTCAAAAAGTAAAGAAAACTGGTAGAAGTCAACTATTAGAACCAATGAACCCATATGAAAGACGTATTATTCATGCGGTTGTTTCTGAAATTGAAGGTGTATTTTCTAAATCTAAAGGTGATGAGCCAAATAGACGTGTTGTTATTATGAGCGAAACACCTGCGAAGGTTTGTTTTAATAAGAATACTAATAAAAAAGAAAATTTTGAGAGAAAACCAATTGTTCATAAACGAGAGAGAACAATGGAAGAAATCTTAAAAAACGATTTTAAAGATAAAGAAGATAAAGCTGAGCTTTATTCAAAAATAGAGTTTTAAGCGATAAATGCTTGAAACATTATATTAATAGAAAAGCTGTGTGCACTAAGACACCCAGCGTTAAGCTGAAGTCTGGGCATTGCCCAGACTTTTTCATATTAAACAGTATAAAATAAAACATTGGTCCATTTAGAATGGTAAATATATAGTTTTTGAAAGGGTGCCTTTATGAGTAAAACAATTACAGCAATTGCAACGCCACTTGCTGTTGGAGGGATATCTGTAATTAGAATATCAGGAGATGACGCAATAGCTATAGCAGACAAAGTATTTAAATCTCAATGTGGAGAAATGCTTAAAAGTAAAAAGGGGTATACAGCAAGTTATGGTGTAGTTCATAATAGCGATGTTGAAATAGATACAGGTATAGCTGTAGTTTATAGAGCTCCTAAAAGCTATACTGGGGAAGATGTAGTTGAAATTTCTTGTCATGGTGGTATTTACATTACACGAGAAGTTTTAAGAGCAATTTTACAAAATGGGGCATTTTTAGCACAAGCTGGAGAATTTACAAAAAGGGCATTTTTAAACGGAAAGATGAGTTTAACTCAAGCAGAAGCAGTTATAGATATGATTTCTGCACATAATAAACAGGCGTTAAATGCAGCTAAATCACAGCTTGATGGCGCTCTTTTTAAGAAAATTCAACATGAAAAAGAAAACTTGTTGAATATCGCAGGACATTTGGCTGCATGGGTTGATTATCCCGAAGAAGATATTCCTGTAATAGAAAATAATAATCTTTTACTTTCCCTTGAAAAAGCTAACACAACAATGGATGAATTGTTGAAAAGTTATGATACTGGAAAACTTTTAAAAGAGGGAATTGATACTGTGATAATTGGTAAACCCAATGTCGGAAAATCAACCTTGATGAACCTTCTAGTTGGGTCACAAAAAAGTATTGTAACTGAAATTGCAGGAACAACTCGTGATGTTATAGAAGAAAGCGTCATGATTGGTGACGTTATGCTTAAACTTAGCGATACTGCTGGAATTAGAAAAACTGATGATACGGTTGAAAAATTTGGTGTTGAAATTGCAAAAAAGAGATTAGAAACAGCAACAATGGTGCTTGCAGTATTTGATAGTTCAACGGCAATATCTGAAGAAGATAAGCTTATTATTTCTAGTCTTAATGATAAACTTACAATTGCAATAATAAATAAAACTGATTTAGATGAGAAAATTGACATGGAATATATAAAGGCTAATTTTAAAAATATTGTGAAAATAAGTGCCAAGCATGAAACTGATTTAGGTTTACTAGAAAATATAATTAAAAGTGAACTACAACTTAATGATATTGATACATCGATTGGAATGATTGCAAATGAACGTCAGCGTGAATGTGCGATTAGTGCTAGTAGATATATTAAAGAAAGCATCGAGGCGCTAAAAGATGGATTTACTTTAGATGCTATAACAGTAAGCATTGAAATGGCTATAGATTCATTACTTGAATTAACCGGTGGAAGAATTACTTCAGAAATCGTAGACCAAGTGTTTTCACATTTTTGCGTAGGAAAGTAGATTTTTAGTCAAGTAATTTTAAATTGTATTTGTGATACACATTTTGTGTTGATTGGGGATAAAAGGGGTTTAAAAATGAGTTATTATATGGGAGAATATGATGTTGCAATTATTGGTGCTGGACATGCAGGTGTCGAGGCTGCTTTAGCATGTGCTAGATTAGGAGTTAGAACAATTGTTTTTACTCTAACATTAGATGGGATAGCGAATATGCCATGTAATCCGTCAATTGGAGGAACTGCTAAAGGTCATTTAGTCCGAGAGATTGATGCGCTAGGTGGAGAGATGGGAAAGGCTGCAGATAAGACTTTTTTACAAAGTCGTATGCTTAATAGGGGAAAAGGCCCCGCAGTTCATAGTCTTAGAGTGCAGAGTGATAGGCGTGCATATCATAATTATATGAAACAGGTTATGGAACATCAAGAAAATTTATATATTAAGCAAGATGAAATTGTAAGTGTTTCTGTGAATGAGAACATGAATATTACAGAAGTAATTACTCGTCTTGGTGCTATTTATAAAGTGAAAGCAGCAATAGTATGTAGTGGAACATATCAAAATGGTGTTATTCATGTTGGAGAGGTTTCTTATGCAAGTGGACCGGATTCTGTTGCTCCTTCTGTTGGATTGACACAAAGGCTTTGCGAATTAGGAATAACAATTCGTAGATTTAAAACTGGTACTCCTTCTAGAATTAATCGTAGAAGTATAAACTTTGATGTGCTTGAGGAACAGGCTGGAGATGAAATAATAACTCCATTTTCATTTGAAACAAAAGGTGAACTTAAAAACATAGTAAAGTGCCATATAGGATATACAAACGAAGAGACACACCAAGTTATTAGAGATAACTTGCATCGCTCGCCTATATATGGGGGTAGAATTGAAGGGGTAGGTCCACGTTATTGTCCAAGCTTTGAAGATAAAGTGGTTCGTTTTGGTGATAAACCTCGTCATCAGTTGTTTGTTGAGCCAATGGGACTTGAAAATGAAGAGATGTATATGCAGGGGATGTCCTCTTCTTTACCCGAAGATGTGCAAATTGCTTTTATAAGAACTATTAAGGGGTTTGAACATGCAGAGGTTATGAGAAGTGCATATGCTATTGAATATGATTGCTGTGACCCATTAGAACTAAAACCTACTTTAGAGTTTAAGATGGTTAAAGGACTATATGGTGCAGGGCAATTTAATGGAACATCTGGCTATGAAGAGGCTGCGGCACAAGGGCTTATTGCTGGTATTAATGCTGCACATAAAATTTTGAATAAAAAAGAAGTTGTTTTAGATAGAGCAAGTTCTTATATTGGAACATTAATTGATGATCTCGTTGTAAAAGGCTGTTCTGATCCTTATCGAATGATGACTTCTAGAAGTGAGTATAGATTAATACTAAGACAGGATAATGCAGATAAAAGATTGACACCTTTAGGTTATGAGTTGGGACTTATTGCAGAACAAAGATATAAGGACTTTTTAATTAAAGTGCAAGCGATAGATGAAGAAATCAATCGACTAGCAAAAGCTTCAATACCACCTTCTAAAGAGCTTAATGATCTTCTTGTTTCACGTGAAACATCACCAGTTACTACAGGCATAAGAGCTATTGAATTAATTAGAAGACCACAGCTTAGCTATATTGATGTAGTTAAGTTTGAGAAAAATAGCAAACCACTATCTCGAGAGATAACAGAACAAGTCGAAATAGAGATAAAGTATGAAGGTTATATTCAAAAACAACTTTCACAAGTTGAACAAATGAGAAAGTTGGAAGTTAAAAAGTTACCTGATAATATTAATTACAAAGATATTGCGGGATTAAGTCTTGAGGCGAGAGAAAAACTAGCTAAAATAATGCCACAGAGTGTTGGACAAGCTTCTCGTATATCTGGGGTTAGCCCTGCTGATATTTCTGTGTTACTGATATGGCTTTTACAGCAAAATAGAGGAGAATAGTGTATGATTAATCTTGAATTTATGAAGGAATCAGCCAAAAAAGAAGGTTTTGTTATAAATGACGATATGTTATATAAGTTAGATAAATATGCCGACCTTTTAGTTGAGTGGAATGAGAAAGTTAATCTTACTGCAATAGTAGAACCTGATGAAATCGTAATTAAGCACTTTGTTGATAGCTTTTTACTTCTCAATAATATTCCTAAAACCGATAAGATTAGCCTTATTGATGTTGGAACAGGTGCTGGGTTTCCGTCACTGCCTTGCAAAATAGTGCGTGATGATATAAAACTAACACTTTTAGATAGTTTGAACAAGAGAATTTCATTTTTAAATGAAGTAATTAACCAGTTAGACATTAACGCCGAGTGTGTTCATGGCAGAGCAGAGGGAACTGGTCAAAATGTTGAGTTTAGGGAGAAATATGATGCAGCAACAGCAAGAGCAGTAGCGCATTTAAGGGAACTTACTGAGTATTGTTTGCCTTTTGTGAAAGTTGGTGGATTTTTTGTTGCTTTAAAGGGATATGACATTGAGCAGGAGCTTGAAGAATCAAAGAGTGCTGTTAAACTTTTGGGTGGAGAAATTATTGATGTTAAGAAGCATATTTTGCAAGATGGAAGTAAAAGATCAATAATAATTATAAAAAAGATTTCGCAGACTCCGACAAAATATCCAAGAAACTTTGGTAAAATGAAAAAACAACCCCTAAAGTAACTTTATTTTCGTCGAAAAGAAAGAATTTATTAAATATAATGTAAATGGAAATAACTGGATATTATTTCGCCTTTGTGTTATATTATTTGTAAGGACAAGCTATTAATTATAAATAATATAGTATGGAGGCGATTATGTATGGGTACAGCGTTATTAAAACCGAAGTCTGTTAATAAAGTAGTGCTTATAGATGTAAAAGATATAGTACCAAACCCAAGCCAGCCAAGAACTATGTTTAATATTGATGAACTAAAGGGCTTGTCAGAAAGTATTGTGTTAAATGGTTTACTCCAACCACTCACAGTAAGAAAAAAAGAACAATTCTATGAGCTTATATCTGGTGAACGAAGACTTCGTGCCGTTAAACTTGCAGGCATTAATTCTGTGCCATGCATTATAGTTGATACTACAGATAAGCAGTCTGCCGTTTTTGCGCTTTTAGAAAATTTGCAACGAAGTGATTTAACTTTTTTTGAGGAAGCAGTTGCTCTTAAAGGTTTAATTGTAGAATGGGGATTATCCCAAGCCGAAATTGGTGAAAGACTTGGAAAAGCACAGTCAACTATTGCTAATAAAATACGCCTACTAAAATTTAATGAAAATGAGCAAAGAGCAATGGTAGATGCTGGTATCAACGAGCATCAAGCTAGAGCTTTACTTAAGATTACTGATGAAAAAAGGCTTTGTGATGCAATAGAATATATAAGTATAAATAAATTAAATGTGGCTCAAACTGAAGCTTATATTGATTCTGTGGAAAGCACTAAGGTTAAACAGAAGAAGACATATACACCCATAGTAAAAGATGTAAGAATATTCTTTAATACAATTAATAATGCTATAAAGATTATGAACCAGTCGGGAATTAACGCATCCGCTATAAAAATTGAAAGTGGCGACTATATTGAATATGTCGTTAAAATCCCTCGCATTAATCAGGTTTCGAGGTGACCCCTTGAAATATATAACCATTCCCCTAACCATCACAGAAAAACCCGATAGAGAAATCTATCGGGTTTTTCTGTGATAAATTGTTTATAATGTTTCACGTGAAACATTATAAACATAAATCGCATAACTATACGCATAAATGTTTCACGTGAAACATTAATTAAAGTAATAATACAACCTTTATGTATTATAAAGGTTGTATTATTACTTTAAAATATGCTATAATAAAAACAATAACCATATATCTAGGGGAAATAAGGGATATATAGCGAAAAGGGTGGCTTGTATTAAAAATAATTTTTATTACACGAGTTTTGTATATAGCATTGCCGTAGTTTGGTATTGTAAAACAAATCAAAACTTCCTGCCTACACGAAAGGAATGGTCAATGAGTATGGGAAAGATAATTGCAGTTGCCAACCAAAAGGGTGGGGTAGGAAAGACTACTTCAACTGTAAATCTTGCAGCATCACTTGGAGTGAAGAAAAAAAAAGTATTATTAATCGATATTGACCCTCAAGGGAACGCAACAAGCGGAGTAGGAATAAATAAACGAGAAATAGATAAGTCTTCATATGATTTGCTAACAAAAACGGCAACCGTTGAGGAGGTTATTCTAAAAACAAGCTTTAAGAACCTGCATATTATTCCATCAAATATACAGCTTGCAGGTGCGGAAATAGAGCTAGTTGAGGCAACAGACCGTGTAAATGTGTTGAAAAAGGCAATTGTGGAATTAAAAGAGATATATGATTACATTCTTATTGACTGTCCACCTTCTTTAGGATTAATAACACTTAATGCGTTAACTGCATGTGATACTTTATTTGTACCTATTCAATGTGAGTATTATGCTTTAGAGGGATTAACTCAGCTTATGGCAACAGTTAGGCAGGTTAAAAAAATGTATAACCCTACAATAGACATTGAAGGTGTTTTATTAACTATGTATGATGGACGTTTGAATTTAACCACACAAGTATTACAAGAGGTAAAGAAACATTATGGAGATAAGGTTTATAAGACTACTATCCCTAGAAATGTAAGGTTATCTGAAGCACCAAGCTATGGACAACCAGTGTATTATTATGATAAAGGCTCA
>DAMDCT010000072.1:6749-13890 GCA_032091455.1 Oscillospiraceae bacterium
GGGAGAGATGATAAAAATTAATGAAGTTGAACCTAATAGAAACCAGCCTAGAAAAGTGTTTGACGATGAAGCATTACAACAACTAGCTGATTCAATAAGAGAACATGGTGTAATAATGCCAATTATAGTTAGACCGATCTCGACAGGTGGTTATCAGATAGTTGCAGGTGAAAGACGATGGAGAGCAAGTAGAATGGCAGGTTTAACTGAAGTTCCTGTTATTATTCGTGATTATGATGATACTAAAACAATGGAGATTGCACTTATAGAGAATTTGCAACGTGAAAACCTTAACCCAATTGAAGAGGCTCAAGGTTATCAAGAACTAATGGAAACTTATAATATGACACAAGTAGATGTTTCAAATAGTGTAGGCAAGTCGCGATCGGCAGTTGCTAACACATTGAGGCTATTAAATCTTCCAAAAGAAGTGCTTTCTCTTGTACAGGATGGAAAATTATCTTCCGGACATGCAAGAGCACTTTTGTCGTTTGAAAATCGAGAAGATATAGTTGCAATAGGAAAAAAAGCGGCTGAAACGTCAATGACAGTCCGTGATTTAGAAAAACTTGCAAAAAAATCAAGTTTACCTATATCAGAGAGCAAAAAATTTGAAGTGAATGCTAAGAGGGATAGTTTTTTAGCTGAAATAGAGATTGCATTAAGGCAAGAATTACACCGAAAGGTAAAAGTGACGGGAAAAGAAAACAAAGGTAAAATTGAAATAGAGTTCTATAACAAAGAAGAACTCGCTGATATTGCTAAAAGATTAGCACGAAATAATTATTAATATAAATTGTAATGTAGGCAAAAGCCTCGAAAGGGAAGAAAAGATATGTTAGATATAAAAGTAGTTAGAGAACAAACAGAAATGGTTAAAGAAAATATTAGAAAGAAATTTCAAGATAAAAAAATTGCATTAGTAGATGAAGTAATTGAATTGGATTTGGAAAATAGAAAAACTATTCAAGATGCAGGAAATCTTAGAGCAGAGAGAAATAAAATATCAAAAGAAATCGGTTACTTGATGTCACAAGGTAAAAAAGAAGAAGCAGAAGAAATGAAAAAGAAAGTGTCACTACAAGCTGATCAATTGAGTGCTCTTGAGGAAAAAGAAAGAGAACTTGAAGAGAAAATCAAACAAATCATGATGGTTATCCCAAACATTATTGATGAGAGCGTTCCAATTGGTAAAGATGACAGTGAAAATGTTGAGCTTGAGAAATTTGGAGAACCAGTTGTTCCCAATTATGATATACCTTATCATGGAGAAATAATGGAATCACTTAATGGGCTTGATTTAGATAGTGCTCGAAAGGTAGCAGGAAACGGATTTTATTACCTAATGGGCGATATTGCAAGATTACATTCAGCTGTAATTTCATATGCAAGAGATTTCATGATTGATAGAGGATTTACTTATTGCATTCCACCATATATGATTAGAAGTAATGTTGTAACAGGAGTAATGAGTTTTGCTGAAATGGATGCTATGATGTATAAAATTGAGGGAGAAGACTTATACCTAATTGGAACAAGTGAGCACTCAATGATAGGAAAATTTATTGATACAGTATTAGACGAAAAGACACTTCCCCAAACACTAACAAGCTATTCACCTTGTTTCAGAAAAGAAAAAGGTGCACATGGTATTGAAGAAAGAGGAGTATATAGAATACATCAATTTGAGAAACAAGAAATGATTGTTGTTTGTAAACCTGAAGATAGTAAAGAATGGTTTGATAGACTATGGAAGGATACTGTCGATTTGTTTAGAACACTTGATATACCTGTTAGAACAATTGAGTGTTGTTCAGGCGATTTAGCAGACCTAAAGGTTAAGTCAATTGATGTTGAAGCTTGGTCACCACGTCAGAAAAAGTATTTTGAGGTAGGAAGCTGTTCAAATTTAGGAGATGCTCAGTCTAGACGCTTAAAAATAAGAGTCAATGGTGAGGATGGAAAGTATTTTGCACATACATTAAATAATACTGTTGTTGCTCCGCCAAGAATGCTTATTGCTTTCCTAGAAAATAATTTAAATGAAGACGGCACCGTAAACATACCTGAAGCATTAAGACCATATATGGGTAATAAAAAAATAATTTAATAAATTGAGTTAATTAGTACAATGGGTTTCATTGTACTAATTACTCTTTGATAAGATAATTTTCAACACATTTTTGCAATTGATGTTGAAAATTTAAGATGGTGAGAAATAATAATCTCATTTAAAATATAACAGATACACAACCAGTATAATTTTAGTAGATTATACTAGTTGTGTCGAAAAATATATGTTTTGGAGGTAAAATTGATGGAAAAAGGATATTTTTCAAAGGCTGTAGAGTTACGATTTTGCGATTGTGACTATAAAAAAAGAGCAAAACTTTCAACAATAATGTGTTATATGGCTGATGTTGCAGGTCTTGCTTATGCAGATAAAGGATATTCACATACATGGCTATGGGAAAATGATTTTGTCTTTTTATTATCACGAATGAGTATACATATAAATCGAATGCCGGTAGCAGATGAAACAATTACCGTTAAGACATGGGAAAGTGACATTAAGGGCGCATTATTTTATCGGAACTTTGAAATATATGATAATAGAAATACAGTTATTATACAGGCTGTCACTGCATGGGTATTAGCAAACCCACATACTCGTCAAATAATTAAACCATCAAAATTTATAGGAATAACTAATCTTTACCCCGATGAAAAAGTTGATGTAATTATGCCATCACGTTTAAAACTGCCTGAATTACCAATACTACAGGGAGAACGGAAAATTGTTTTTTCAGATATTGATGCTAACAATCATGTATATAACGCAGTTTATGCAAGTATAGCATGTGATTTCTTAAAACCAGAACAATTAGAAAAAGATATCATAGATTTTAGGATTAATTTTAAACAAGAGGCAAAATTGGGAGAAGTAATGAGCATCAGTTCACTATCAGTTGATAGTACAACCTTTGTTATTGGCGAAGTAAACACTACAACATCATTTGAATGTGAGTTTTCATTTTAATATCTGTCAAAAGAATGCTTGCTGTAAAACAATGTTGCCGACAACTAGACTAAAGCATTGAATTGTTTAGTCATTTCAAACAAAAACGCAACAACTTTACATAATATAATCTCTAGTCTAAGTATTGCTATTACAGTCTTATAAGTGGTACAATTGTAAACAATACATTAATTTTGAAAGGACGTGCAACAATGCTAAATACAAGCTTTGAAAATAAATTTACTAAAGAGGGGTTAACCTTTGATGACGTTTTGTTAATACCAGCAAAATCGGAAATTCTTCCAAGTGACGTTTCTCTTAAAACAAGACTTGCTAAGGATATTTACCTTAATACTCCATTTATTACAGCGGCAATGGATACCGTTACAGAGTCTAGAATGGCAATAGCAGCAGCTAGAGAAGGCGGCATTGGTATTATTCATAAAAATATGTCAATAGAATTACAAGCAGAAGAGGTAGACAGAGTAAAAAGAAGTGAAAATGGTGTTATAGTAAATCCGTTTTTCTTAAGCCCAGAGCATTTTGTTTATGATGCAAATGAATTAATGGCAAAGTTTAAAATTTCAGGCGTACCAATTGTTGAAAAGGGAAAGCTAGTAGGAATTTTAACAAACAGAGATTTAAGGTTTTTAACAGATTTTAATATAAAAATAAAAGAAGTTATGACAAAAGAAAATCTTATTACAGCTCCAATTAATACAACACTACCTCAAGCGCAAGAAATATTGAGAAAAAATAAGATTGAAAAACTACCTTTAGTAGATGCAGAAGGTAATTTAAAAGGTCTTATTACAATAAAAGATATTGAGAAAGCTGTTCAGTATCCAAATTCAGCGAGAGATAAGAATGATAGATTACTCTGCGGCGCAGCAATAGGTGTAACTTCTGATGTATTAGAGCGTGCAAAGGCATTAGTTGAGGCACAAGTTGATGTTTTAGTTTTAGATTCCGCACATGGACACAGTAAGGGTATATTAGATTGTGTTAGAAAAGTTAAAGATGCATTTCCAGATGTTGCGCTTATTGCTGGCAATATTGCGACAGCCCAAGCTGCAATTGACCTTATAAAAGCTGGTGCTGATGCTGTTAAAGTCGGAATTGGACCTGGTTCAATATGTACAACTCGTGTAGTAGCAGGCATTGGTGTTCCACAAATAACAGCAGTGTTTGATGCAGCTGAGGCAGCGGCAAAATATAATGTTCCTGTCATTGCTGATGGTGGTATAAAATATTCAGGTGATATAGTAAAAGCACTTGCAGCAGGAGCTACAACAGTTATGCTAGGCTCATTGTTAGCTGGTTGTGAGGAATCACCGAGTGACAGCGAAATATATCAAGGAAGACAGTTTAAAGTATACCGTGGCATGGGTAGTCTTGGTGCAATGGCAAAGGGTAGTAAGGACAGATACTTCCAAGAGGACAATAAAAAACTTGTTCCAGAGGGTGTTGAGGGTAGAGTACCATATAGAGGAATGTTGGCAGATACAATTTATCAATTAGTTGGTGGTATAAAATCCGGTATGGGATACTGTGGATGTGGAACAATTGATGAACTTCATAATAAATCTCAATTTATTAAAATAACTGGTGCAGGCTTAAAAGAGAGCCATCCACATGATATATATATCACAAAAGAAGCACCAAACTACTCCGTAAATCCTTAATAACATTAGAAATTAAAATATGTATTGGTTAAGGGCGATTATTCGCCCTTAAATTTGGAGAATAATCATGGAGCAATTAAATTATAGTAAAGAAAAGATTGAAAAACTTGGAGCGAATAGGGCAGAGGTAATTGAGGTTAACAAAATTGTCTTCTATCCTGAACTTCGGAAATATTGTGAAATGAATCAATGTGGAGCATATGGTAAAAACTGGACTTGCCCACCGCACATTGGAGAAATTAATTCCTTAATACTAGAAATTAAAGAATATAAATATGCTGTTGTTTTTCAATCAGTATACAAGCTAGAGGATTCTTATGACGTAGAAGGTATGGAGTTAGCAAGCAAAGAGTTTAGAAAGCTGACTAATAAAATTGCACATTTGTTTTGCACGACGAACCCACCAGCAAAGATGTTAAGCGCAGGAGGTTGCAGAATATGTGAACAGTGTGGTGCATTAACTAATGTTCCCTGTAGATTTCCAAGCATTGCATACTCTTCTCTTGAGGCACACGGAATACAGGTGAGTGAACTTGCTAAGGCTTGTAAAATGAAATATATTAACGGACAAAACACGGTTACATATTTCGGTGCAGTTTTCTTTAAATAACAGTAAATATCAATAAATATTAAATACCCATTGTAGTTTAGCTAAATAATACTACAATGGGTATTTAATTTATGCGTTTAGTTACAAATTTTAAGGGCGATATTCTTCGCAAGCTTTTACATAAGCAAGAATATTATCAAATGGAACTTCCGGTTCTAGTAAATGTGTAGGGGTAACAAATAGTCCGCCTTTTTTGCCAGCAATATCAAGATTTTTCATAACTTCAGCAGCGACTTCCTCTGGTGTTCCAAATGGCATAGTAATTTGGGTACCAATTGTTCCTAAGAAAGAAATGGAGTTTCCGTATTTATTGTGAATCTCTTCAAAACTCATACATTCACTTTGAATTGGATTAAGGACATCAACACCAACTTCAATTAAATCTTCAATAAATGGAGTTACATACCCACAAGAATGATAGAAAACAAGAATATCTGGGTTTACTTTTTTAACTGCATCTATTATAAGCTTAAGTCGTGGTTTAATCCATGTACGATATAACTCAAGGCTCATCATAATGCTATTTTGCATACCGATATCGTCACCAAGAAAAACAATATCAACTCCAGCTTTTGCATAAGATACAGCACGGTGAATACTTCTTTTAGTAACTTCATCAAGTATGTAAGTTGCCATATCATCTTCAGACATCATGTCCATCATAAGCTCTTCCATAGAGCGCATATACCATGCTGTTTCCCATATTGTGCACTGCATGCCACCCATTGCTGCAAGCCCTTGTGCATGAATTTCATCCACCTCTTGCTTTTGATGGGAAGCATCGCCATTAAAATAGTCTGGGAAAGGATATTCTTTCATTCTTTCTAAAGAGTCAACGCTTTTTAATGGGTTATGCATATAAGTCATATGCATGGAGCTCGCTGTTTTTTCGTGTCCTACTCCCCATATATCAATAGAAGTTTGATCGTTTAATTCATGATCATAAAACTCAAGAAAAACTTCTGGTGAGATTGGTTTCAGTTTTAAATCACTAATACATCTAAATGGAAAGTTAAAGTGCTTATAATAGTTTGGTTCATCTGGAAATCTTCTATTATATTCTTCAACCAGTGAAGGGCATAAATCAAAGCTTACAGGCATATATTCATAGCCTTGACGCCTTAATAATGATAGTAAATTTTCTCGTTGATTCATAGTGTAACCCCCTATTTTTGATTACATTATATCATATACTTATAATTAAACAATAATAGTTGAGAAATTAGCAACGTATATTAAAAAACCTGCAACTAATATAACAATTATTTACCCAATAACATACTTCTCTAAAAAATGTACAAATTTTAATTCAATAATAGCCTCAATTAAAGTCCCATCGTTTTGGTATTCTTCTGATAAAATTTTTCCTTGTCGTCTAATACGGTCAAGAACTGCACCATCAGAATATGGGATAAGCAGTTTTAAAGTTTTCATTGAATCAGATAAGACTTTTGCAATACAGTCAAGTAAATCATCAATTCCCTCATTGTCTTTTGCAGAGATAAAAACAGATCTATCACCAATTGGACGAACATTTTGTCGCTCAATTTTATCAACCTTATTATAAACAGTAATAGTTGGGATATCACCGCAACCAAGTTCGTTTAAAAGCGTGCGAGTTACATCAAGTTGAACGTCAACTCTTTCATCAGATATATCACATAGGTTTAAAATTAAATCAGCGCTTGCGGCTTCTTCAAGTGTTGATTTAAACGCTTGGACAAGTTGATGTGGTAAGCGTTGAATAAGACCAACTGTATCAATTAGAATTGCAGTTTGTCCATCTTTTAGTTTAAGTTCACGAGCAGTTGGATCAAGGGTTGCAAA
>DAMDCT010000073.1:0-8075 GCA_032091455.1 Oscillospiraceae bacterium
TTAAATTTTTATAAAACCGCATAAATCAAAGCTCTTATAAAAATAATTAAAGTTCATTTAAAAAGAAATAAGTATTATGTGAATTGTAAAACCATGCAAAATGCTGTATAATTATATCAAATTAATGTATAAATAAATCAGTTTAAAACGGTGGTGGCTAGTTGGACGAGCAAATACAACGTAAAAACAACTTCTTAAAGGGCATAAAAGATGGTATGCCAATATGTCTTGGATATATACCAATAGCATTTGCATTTGGTATGCTTGCAACGCAAAGTGGATTACCATGGTGGATACCAGTAGTGATATCTATGACGAACTTAACTTCAGCTGGCCAGTTTGCAGGGCTTTCCCTTATACTTGCAGGTGGAATGTATTTAGAAATTGCAGTAACGACTTTTATAATAAATATAAGATATATGCTAATGAGCCTTGCACTTTCTCAAAAAGTTGATAGTTTGATGACAACTTTACAACGTTGTGCAATTTCATTTGGTGTTACAGATGAGGTCTTTGCAATTGCAATAAGGCAAGAGGGGAATTTGAAAACTTCATATATGTTAGGCTTGATTGTGTCACCTTATCTAGGCTGGACATTTGGAACAATATTAGGTGCAACTGCAACTTCGCTGTTACCAGTAGCTGTGCAAACTGCTCTTGGTATTGCAATATATGGTATGTTCATTGCTATTATTGTTCCTCCTATGAAAAAAGCAAAACCAGTTTTATTAACATGTATTATTGCAGTTATAATAAGCTGTATTTTTAAATGGACACCATTTTTGAGTAAAGTCTCTGTTGGATGGGTTATAATTGTTGCGGCAGTTATTGCTGCTACTTTTTGTGCATTAAGATACCCAATTGACCAAGATGAAGCGGAGGTTGAGGCTTGAATTATACACGTATTTTAATATGTATAGCAATCATGGCACTAGTTACATATTTTCCAAGAATGTTGCCACTTGTTGTATTTAAGAAGAAAATTAAAAATAGGTTTGTTAAGTCATTTCTAGCATATGTTCCATATGCAGTTTTATCAGCTATGACATTTCCAGAGGTACTATATTCAACTGCAAATATAATTTCAGCAGGAATAGGATTATTAGTCGCACTCTTTCTAGCATATAGAGAAAAAAGTCTGTTGACAGTAGCAATTTGTGCTGTGTTAGCTGTATTTATTACGGAGCAGGCAATGACTTACTTAATATGATTATTAGTTGAATAGAGAAATAGCTACTTTGAAAATTAATTCAAAGTAGCTATTTTATCATTTGGTAGAGGAATTATACTGCGGCAAGACCTTTTTTAACGTCAGCAATAATATCATCTATGTTTTCTGTTCCAACAGAAAGGCGGATAAGACCTGGATTAATTCCGCACTTTACAAGTTGCTCATCAGAAAGTTGACGGTGTGTTGCACTTGCTGGATGTAGTACACATGTGCGAATATCTGCTACATGTACAACGATTGATGCTAGTTCCAATGCATCCATGAAACGAACTGCGGCTTCACGTCCACCTTTAATTGTAAGAGCGATTACACCGCTTGAACCTTTAGGCAGATATTTTTGTGCAAGCGCATGATATTTGTCATTCTCTAATCCTGGATAATTAATTGATTCAATCTTATCTTGAGTTTCAAGGAATTTTGCAACTTTTAGAGCATTCTCGCTGTGTCGCTCAATTCTAAGAGGTAATGTTTCAAGACCTAAATTTAAATAGAATGCGGCAGTTGCAGATGGATAAGCGCCCAGATCTCTCATTAGTTGAACACGTGCTTTAGTTATATAGGCAGCATTTCCGAAAGTTTTTGTGTATATAATACCGTGATATGACTCATCTGGTTGAGTAAACTCTGGGAACTTACCATTTGTCCAGTCAAACTTACCACTGTCAACGATGACACCACCAACTTGGATAGCGTGACCATCCATATATTTTGTTGTAGAATGTATAACAATATCAGCACCAAATTCGATTGGTCTGCATAGAATAGGAGTTGCGAAAGTATTATCAACGATAAGAGGCAGTCCATTTCTGTGTGCTATGTTTGCAAATTTTTCAATATCAAATACACACATTGCAGGGTTTGCAATTGTTTCGCCAAAAACAGCTTTTGTGTTTGGTTTAATTTCTTTTTCAATTTCTTCTTCGCTTGCATCTGAATCAACAAATGTAACTTCAATTCCAAATTTCTTTAGAGTGACAGCAAATAAATTTATTGTTCCGCCATAGATAGTAGATGCACTTATAAAGTGGTCACCTGCACTCATTATGTTAAGAAGTGATATTAGACTTGCGGCTTGGCCTGATGTTGTGCAAAGTGCGCCAACTCCACCTTCTAAGTCCGCTATTTTTTTCTCAACACAATCAACAGTAGGATTTGATATACGAGAATACATATGACCTGCTGCCGTTAGGTCAAATAGCTTTCCAACATGTTCTGTTGAATCATAAGTATATGTTGTGCTTTGATAGATAGGAAGTGCACGAGGTTCTCCGTTTTCTGGTGTATAGCCTGAGTGAAGACATTTTGTTTCGATGTTCATAATAAACAACCTTTCTTAAATAGATTATATTTGGGTGAGAAAGACAAAAACTTTATAACATTAATTTTAGTATTAATATACCACACTTTTTTAAAAATAAATATAAAAATCCTCGTCTTCAATTTAGAAGACGAGGAATAATCTCGTGGTACCACTTCAATTCGTTTGTCCCTCACGAAACAAACCTTATAGAGTACGTTGAATTCATTATATTAAATAAAAAGTCAAGTTATACTCGCTCGCTGTAACAGGCGAAACTGTCGTAGCCTATAATCTAGTGTTAGATTGGTCGGTACGCCACTCAAGAGCCATTTTCAGTAAATCTCTATCTGCTTTTTCTCACCAACAAAAGCTCTCTTTAAGACGAATAATAAACTTACTTTCTCTATCTCAGTGTTTAAATATAAATATTAAATTTTATCTATCATAACACACACTATAATACTTGTCAACAGTTTTTATTTGTCAGAACAAAATTCTACTTTTTCGCCGTTTAGAATTTTATTGGTGGTTCTCATTGCACACATTTTTCCACACATTGAGCAACTATGTTTTTCTTCTGTTGGAGTGCTTTCATAGTATTCTCTTGCTTTTTTACTGTCTAGTGCATAGGAAAACATTTCTTCCCAGTCAATTCGGCGACGTGCATCACTCATTTTGTTGTCGATATCTCTTGCGCCCTCTAATCCATTTGCAATGTCAGCCGCATGTGCCGCAATTTTAGAAGCGATAATTCCTTCTCTAACATCTTCTAAATTAGGTAAGCGTAAATGCTCAGCCGGAGTTACATAGCAAAGGAAATTAGCACCGTTAGTTGCGGCAATTGCACCACCTATTGCTGAAGTAATATGGTCATATCCTGGTGCGATATCTGTAACGATTGGACCGAGTACATAGAATGGGGCACCGTGGCATAATCTTTTTTGTATAGCCATATTAGCGGCTATTTCATTTATTGCCATATGTCCTGGTCCTTCAACTAAAACTTGTACATCTTTTTCCCAAGCACGTTTTGTAAGGTGTCCAAGTTCAATTAATTCTGCAATCTGTCCAGCATCTGAGCTGTCACTGATACTTCCAGGTCTTAATGCGTCACCTAAGCTTATTGTAACATCATATTCACGTAAAATGTCAAGAACTTCATCATAATATTCATAGAATGGATTTTCATTGCCTGTCATCTCCATCCAAGCAAAAAGCAGTGAACCACCTCTTGAAACGATGTTTGTAAGCCTTTTTGAACTTCTGAAACTTTTTACAGCATGTCTGTTTATTCCCGCATGAATAGTCATAAAATCAACGCCTTCTTTAGCGTGTGCTTCTACTACTTTTAAAAAGTCTTTTGCTGTAATTTCCATTAAATCTTTTTCTAAATAGCCAATAGCGTCATACATTGGAACAGTACCAATCATTGCTTTTGAATAATCAATCAATTCACGTCTGAAAGTATTTGTTTTACCAAAGTTGCTTAAATCCATAATAGATTCTATTCCAAAGTCAATTGACATCTTAACTTTTTCAAATTCTTTAGTATAGTCACGACAATCTCCTGAAATTCCTAAGTTAACATTGATTTTAGTTTTTAGACCATCGCCAATTCCCTCAGGGCTTAATGATTTATGATTGATATTTGCTGGTATTGCAACTTTACCGCAAGCAACAAGAGCACAAAGTTTTTCCTCGGATATATGTTCTTTTCCTGCTACAATTTTCATTTCTTTTGTAATGAATCCTTTTTTTGCAGCTTCCATTTGTGTTTTGTAGTTCATCTTAATTCTCCTCTGATTTTCTCTGAATTTATTTTATTTAATACTCCGGTTTTCTGAAGTGCTATAATGAGCATAACTGAAAATACTGCACCAGCTATCGAGCTAAGTCCAAAAGGTATTATAAACGCAAACAATGTTACAGCTTTTGATAAAAGCACAGTTGCTATTGGATAGGCAATAATTGCGCCAATTATGCCTGTCCCAAAAACCTCACCTATAAATGCCATTACTGTGTTTTTAGTGTACTTGTACAATAACCCACATAGTAGCGCTCCACACATGCTCCCAGGAAAGGAAACTGCCTGTTCCTGTTAATACTCTAACTAGTGAAGTTACGAATGCCATTAATACGGCATAAACAGGGCCTAAAAATACTCCTGCAAGAACATTGATAAAATGCTGAATAGGAAATACTTTTGCAACGCCTATTGGAATGTAAAAAGCCGAGCAAATTACTCCGACTGAAATAAGTATTCCTGCAATGGTCAGTTTTTTTGTGTTAGACAATTTAAATCTACTCCTTAAAAAATACTAAATATATAAAAATGGGGTATACCACGAACGTGGTATACCCCATAAATTATTATAGATGATATTCCCTACGTTGGCATTATCCAAATCAGGTACGGTCGAAACTTTAGTTTCCTCTCAGCCTGTACACACAAGCTCCCGAATATTCAATTTAATTCATGTTATCATATTTATTTTACCTTGTCAACCTAACAAAGGTAGTCGAAAAATTAATACCAATTATCAGCCAAAAGTTCACGCAAAATCTTTACGGCTCTTTTTGCACGGCCTTTTTCGCCTCTAAGAGAATATATATCCCTGAATGAAAATTCTAATTTACATCCTTTAGCGGCATTGATTGTATCAAGCATATGAGCTTTAAAACCCTGTTCGTCGAACACGTCATCGACTCCAATAAAGTTAGGAGTTGGTTTTCTGTGATATATTACTTTCCTGTCTTGCAAACGCTCACCCATGAATTTTTCATCACACCAAGGTGAAATTGATACTTTTCTAATGTTTTCTATTTTACTGATATAGTCGTCCCATATTTCATGTACAGGTTCGCAGCATGCATAAGTGACAAGTCCAAATGGTTCACAAAGACGTTTAAAAGCAGGGAAGTAGAACTCGCCAAACATTGCAGGATCTATGTTTACGGTTTCCTGTGAGTTAAGGTGAACCCAACTGTCTTTTAAAAGCACCTTATCGCCTTTTTGAGTAAGCTCATTTGTAAAGCCCCACGTTCCTTGAGCAACAATTGATTCGTCACTATTTAAAGTAAGCATATTTTCAGATTCTAAAAGCTTGTAATATTCAAGATAGTCATCAGCTAGCATTTCTATTGTCTTCTTATAAAGCTCTGGATAATCATACATGGAAAATATCATATTTTCCATAGAAAACAAGTTTACGATGTCATACGTTGGAACTATATATGGAGTACCTGTTTTAATTTTAATAGGTATAATATCTCCGATTATATCCTCAACTTGTTTTTTATAATCAATAGCAATCTGTCGATTAAAGCCAAATGTGGACTTGCCCAATTTGTGAAAATCTTTTTCTAAATCATTAATTTGCGCAATATCATGAAAAGCGGCACTATCAGATACACTTGATTTCTCACGTATAATATCAAGGTTATAAGGCTTGAAAAATGTGCTGTTGCCAACTGTATAATAGCATGGAATTACTCTATCGTCGTCTATATCTTCATACGAAATAATTTGATTAATTAAATTATTTTCAATTTCACGAGCAAAAGCACTCTCGCATTTCAGCTCCCGATTTAGCTCAGGTGCAAAAGTCCACCATTCCATAGTAATAGGAACATCATTGCCTTTTAAGTCATTGTGATTAAGCCACATTTTTTTACGAGTTTCCATAATGTCTAGGTTTGCATATTCCAGTTGAAGTTTTGTTAAATCTCTTAGTCGTTGTTTGTCGCTATTTTTAATCATTTTAATCCTACTTTCTGTTTGTTGATATTATGTGTTTGATACCAAATTTTAATTTATTAAGAAAATATAATTTTATATACTAATTGTATATTATTGATTATTTATTGATAGCTGTATTTAAATATATTTAGCAATAATAAGCTATTATTACTATTCGTCAGCAATTTCAGCCCATTTTATGAATGCATCATCATGTTGAGCTTTTAACGTTTCAAGTTCTTCGCATAATGCTGACAAGCGCTCATAATCTGCACTAGCTTCTGGGGATGCAATTTCGCTTTCAATTGAGGTTATTTTACTATCAAGATGTTCTAGTAATTCTTCAAACTTTTTTATTGCAGTTTTTCTTTGTGCTTCTTCTCTGCGGTCTTGCTTTGAACGATAGTTTGATTTTTCGCTCACTGGTTTTTCATCGTTAATGGTAACTTCTTGTGATTGCTCTTTTTTTAGCTGCTCTAAATAAAAGTCAAAATTACCGTTGTATGTTTTTAATCCCTCGCGTGAAAGTTCAATAATTTTTGTAGGAATTGTATTCAAAAAATACCTATCATGCGAAACTATTATCATACTGCCTTCAAAATCAACAAGACTTTTTTCTAGTTCCTCTTTGCTTTGCAGGTCAAGATGGTTTGTTGGCTCATCGAGAATAAGTGTATTTGCACGCTCAGTCATCATAACGGCAAAGGCAACCCTTGCTCTTTCACCACCAGATAAGACATCAATTTTTTTAAATACATTGTCACCAGTCAACAAAACTTGTCCTAATATTCCACGAACCTCATACTGTGCCATTTTCGGGAAACGTGCCCAAAGTTCTTCAAGGGCAGTATTTTCTTTGTTTAAAGTTAAGTTTTCTTGTTCGTAGTAACTGGTTTTTACATTTGAACCCCAGCGCATTTCACCTTTTTGTTTTGATAAGCCTAAAATTGCTTTTAAAAGAGTCGATTTACCTATTCCGTTAGGGCCAATCAAAGCGATTTTTTCGCCACGTTTTATTTCAAAGTTTATGTTATCACAAAGGGTAATTCTATCAGTACCTATGCCAACTTCAAGGCTAAGATTTTCTACTGTGAGCAGGTCTTTTACTGGATTTGCATCAAATTGAAATGAAAAGTGTGGGGTTTGAATTGTTTCTAATGGACGTTCTTTTACTTCGATATGATCTAGTTGATGAAGTCTGCTTTTAGCCATGTTTGAAGTAGACGCTCGAACAATGTTTTTTTCAGCGTATTCCCTCATGCAATTGATTTTATTTTGTTGTATGTCGTATTCTTTTATTTCACGTTTAATACGCTCCGCACGAAGCAGTTTATATTTTGAATAGTTTGCGTTATATGAAATGATTTTTTTATTTTCAATTTCCCATGTTTTTGTAACCATTTTATCAAGAAAATATCTATCATGTGACACAACCAAGAGTCCACCCTTATAAGACGATAAGTAATCTTCAAGCCACATCAACGTTTTAAAATCAAGATGGTTTGTAGGCTCATCGAGAATAAGCAACGAAGGTTCTTCCAATAATAATTTAGCCAGTGCAAGACGTGTTTTTTCGCCACCACTTAGTGTATTTATTGGAGTTTCATATGACTTATCTAAAAATCCCATTCCGTTTAAGATAGTTTTAATTTTAAGATCAATTTTATAGCCTTCTCTTGCCTCAAAATAGGTAGAAAGGTGTGAATACCTTTCTGTCAGTTTTGCGTAGTTATCATCATGCACAGTTGCAGTGTTTGAAATAACTGATTCAAGTTTTCTCAACTCTTGTTCTATATCTAAAAGCT
>DAMDCT010000073.1:8154-13524 GCA_032091455.1 Oscillospiraceae bacterium
ATTGTATTGTCACGGCTAAGTCCGCTATTTTGTTCTAATAGTCCAATTGTCACGTTTGTCCCGACGTAAACTGAGCCTTGATCGTGATGATTCTGGTCAGGTTTTAGTCGTCCACATATTACATTTAAAAGGGTAGACTTTCCGATTCCATTAGCACCTATTAGTCCTATTCGGTCGTTGTCCTCTATAGTTTGACTTATTGAGTTAAGAATAAGTTTTTCTCCAAATGATATTGATACGTTGTCTAATGATACAAGCAAAGTTGCAATCCCCCTTTTTGTTTCTTTTACCATTTTACTAAATAATATTATATAAAGCAAGGGAAAGGCGATTATTTTGCAGTACTATAATTACAAAATGCTATTATGTAAATAGATTACCATATTTGAACTGATAGACAACAAAATTAATCTATGGTATAGTTATATTACTAATAAAATTATTTTAAGTCATAAGGAGAGTGTATATGATAGTTGAACCAAAAGTAAGAGGATTTATCTGTACAACCGCACATGCTGTTGGGTGTAAGAAAAATGTTAAAAACCAAATTGAATATATAAAAAGCAAACCAAAAGTTGATGGTGCAAAAAAGGTACTTGTTATTGGAGCATCAACAGGATATGGACTTGCATCAAGAATTACATCTGCATTTTCATGTGGTGCGGCAACAATCGGAATAATCTTTGATAAGGGCGCAACAGATACAAGACCTGCAACAGCTGGTTTTTATAATACTGCAGCATTTGAGGAATTTGCAATACAAGAAGGCTATTATGCAAAAACAATAAATGGAGATGCATTCTCTGGTGCAATAAAGCAAGAAACCATTGACCTTATCAAAAAGGATTTAGGTAAAGTTGATATGGTTGTTTACAGTTTAGCTTCACCAAGAAGAAACACTGATGATGGACAAAGCTATAGTTCTGTTTTGAAAACAAAAGATGAACCATATACAAATAAGACTATAAACCTTAAAACTAAACAAATTTCAGAAATTACAATCGACCCAGCAACTAAAGAAGAAATAGATAACACAGTAAAAGTAATGGGCGGAGAAGATTGGAAAGATTGGATTAGCGCACTAAAATCTGCTGATGCAATCGAGGATAATGCTGTTACTATTGCATATTCTTATATAGGACCTGAGGTAACACATCCAATGTACCTTAACGGCTCAATTGGTATGGCAAAGAAACATCTTTACAATACTGCAAATGAAATTACTGAGGAATATAAGGATAATGGCATTAAAGCATATATTTCTGTAAACAAGGCTCTTGTTACTCAATCAAGTGCCGCAATTCCAATTGTGCCACTTTACATTTCTATCTTGTATAAGATTATGAAAGAAAAAGGCATACATGAGGGCTGTATCGAGCAAATTGAGCGTTTATATCGTGAAAAGGGATTGTTTACAACTCCTATTCTTGATAGTCAAGGACAATTGAGAATGGACGACCTTGAAATGCGTGAAGATGTGCAAAATGAGGTAACTGAAATATGGAATGAAATCTGTGATGAAAATGTGGATAAAGTTTCAGATACAAACGGATATTGGGATGATTTTTATAACATGTTTGGGTTTAAATTAGATGATGTTGATTACAACCAAGACATTGATATTAGTGTTGAAATTAATAGCATGAATTAATAATATAATTATAATAGTGATAAAGCTTAAGACAATTTGCCTTAAGCTTTATTTAATGTTATTCGTATTTTGGTAACCAGTCACCATGCTCTTTTATTAAATCATCACACATATTGCGAATGTCATCTGGGGAAAGTTCTGCTGATGTGTGTGGGTCAAGCATAGCAGCCATGTATATATATTCTTTTTTTAGTGTAACTGCGGCTTTAATTGTTAGCAAATGCACATTGATATGCAAACGGTCAATAGCGGCGCATTGCTCTGGAAGTTCACCAACATAACAAGGATTAACACCGTTTCTGTCAATCAAGCAAGGCACTTCAACACATGCATTAGCAGGTAAATTAGGGATAAGTCCATTGTTTTGCACATTTCCATGTACTCTAAATGGCACATCTGTTTCCATAGCTTTCATAATATATGATGCAAATTCATGTGTTTTTGTATGCTCAATATTTATATTGTGAATTAAATCTTGTCTCATCTTTTCCCAGTTTTTAATTTGTTCAATACAGCGACGAGGATATTCATCTAATGGAATATTGTATTTTTCAATTAATTCTGGATATTTGTCTTTTATGTACCATGCGTTATATTCTGCACTGTGTTCAGATGATTCAGTAATGTAATATCCGAAACGATCCATTAGATCTAAACGTACAAGGTCATTTTTTCTTGTTTCATAAGTTTCTTCTAATTTTGCACGACGTTTTATTTCAGGGTATAAGTCATTGCCTTCTAAATCAGTTATTGTAGTAAGCCATGCTAGGTGATTTATACCTGAAATTTCCCATTTGCATTTGTCAATATAATCTGTCATGCCTACGTCAGTTAGTAGAGTTTTAGCACAAACTTGTACGCTGTGACAAAGTCCAATTGTTTTAATATTTGTGTAACGTTGCATATAGCCTGATAGGATTGACATTGGATTAGTATAGTTTATAAAAAGTGCATTCGGGCATAATTCCTCCATGTCATTTGCGAACTCTTTAAGAACTGGAATTGTTCTAAGACCTCTGAAAATACCTCCTATACCTAAAGTATCACCAATTGTTTGTCTTAGTCCGTATTTTTTAGGAACTTCAAAGTCAGTTATTGTACAAGGGTCATAAAGTCCAACTTGTATTGCATCTACAACATAATTAGCACCAGTTAAGGATTCTCTTCTGTTGAGTGTTGCTGAAAGTGTAATATCAGTCCTACCTGAATTTGTGATAATGTTGTTTATCATCAAACGAGATTCTTCTAGTCTTACTGGATCAATATCATGTAGTGAAATGTCTAGTGCGCCAATTTCTGGTGTGTAGATACAATCGCCCAATACGTTTTTGGCGAATACAGAACTTCCTGCACCCATAAAAGCTATTCTTGGCATAAAAAATTACCTCCGTTAGTTTGTTTTGATATGATACCATTAGTGTACTATTATATTATTATTTTCACAATACTAATTTGTTGTTACTATTTGCAAATTTGTTGTATTGGGTTTATAATAAGTATTATAGATTAATAGTGCTATTTATAAATATGGAGGACTTATATGAAACAGCTCGGATTAAAACATTATATGCTTGATAAAGCAATGAATTCATCGCTTTGGGTGTGCCAGTGTGGCTGGGAAATTTGTAAGAGCACTCATAGCTTTGGACCTGCAACTCGTGACCATTTTCTTATACATTATGTAGTAGCAGGCAAAGGCACATATAAAAATTCAAGTGGAGAATATCACCTTTCAGAGGGACAAGGGTTTTTAATATCTCCAGGAGAAACCACACTTTATAACGCCGATAAGGAAACTCCGTGGGAATATTATTGGGTTGGGTTTAAAGGTATTGATGCAAAACACATCCTAGAACTATGTTCCCTAAGTGAAAAGACACCAATATTTGAGTGCAAGGAAACAGAAGAGGTAACAGAACTTTTTGCAAACATGTTTAATGCTTATAGTCAAAGTCATTCTCGTGAATATTCAATGCTTGGGTACTTGTATTTAATTCTTGCTTTTTTAATGTCGCAAACTAAGCCACCAAAATTTACAAGCTCAAACGTTAAGGTATATCTAAATAGTGCAGTTGAATATATTAATAATAACTATTCATATGATATAAATGTAGCCAAATTGGCTTCGCACATCGGTATTGATCGAACTTACTTATATCGAATATTTGTCGACAATCTAAATATTTCACCAGAACAATATTTGCTAAAGGTAAGAATGCCGCAAATTTACTTAAAACGACTGACTATTCAGTATTGCAAATTGCATTATCAACAGGATATAAAGACATATCCCATTTTTCGAGTATTTTCAAGCGGTTTTTTGGCATCAGCCCATCTATTTACAGAAAATAAATGCCAGTATGAAAAAATTGACAACAAGTATAAACAATGATATAATATAGCCAAATGACGAAGGAAGAATAAGTTTGTGTTTTTCGGCGTAAAGATTAACCTCCCCAAACTCTCAGTTTGCACGAAAGGAATGAGTATATATGGAAAATGAAACGCGTAATTTTTCACAACAAGATATACAAAGCACGAAAGGGCTAGCTATCTTGTCATATTTTGGACCTCTTTTCTTAATTCCAATGTTAGTGAATAAAGATTCAGCATTTACAAAATTTCATGTAAATCAGGGTATGGTTTTATTAATTATAATGGTTATTTTTAATGTTGCAGGAACTGTGTTACATTTCATTCCGGTTGTTGGCTCATTGGTAAGGCTAGCTATTCGCATTGCTACTATGGTACTAATAATATTAGGTGCTGTGAATGCGGCTAGAGGTGAAGCGCAAAGACTGCCAATTATAGGAAACATTGAGATTTACAGATAATAAAAAATAAAGATATTGCAAAGCGAAAGGAAGAACATAATAATGAAAAAAAATATTTCACCGTTATTATTTGGTATTGTATTTATACTTGCAGGTTTAGGCTATGTAGGGTCAGCATTTTTTAATTGGGACTTTACAATTTTCTTTGACGGTTGGTGGACGTTATTTATAATAATTCCGTCATTCATCAGTATTCTTTCCAATGGGCCAAGAGCTTTTAATGTTGGAGCATTTTTAGTTGGTGTTTTGTTCTTATTATCGGAGATGGATCCTCCAATTATTTCATCAGATAAAATGTGGGAAGTAGTTGTTTCAGTAGTAATTATCTATATTGGATTAACATTAATTATTAAATTTGTTAGAGGGCCAAAAGAAGAAAACTACAATTATCATGTTCCAAATGGTGCTAACAGTGAAACAACATATACATACTCTGGAGGCGATGAGCACACAGGCGGTATGGGTTCAAATGAACATAAAGCCGGTAAATCATATGTGAACTTTGACAGTACAGCTTGCCCAAATTACAATGCAATTTTATCAGGTATTGATGCAAAAAATACATCAATTGACTTTCAAGGCGCGAAAATATCTGCAATAATGGGCGGAGTCGATTTAGATTTAAGAGATACAATAATAACAAAAGACATAACAATTTACGCAACAGCAATTATGGGTGGTATTGATATTTTAGCGCCACAAAACGTAAGAATTTCAATAAGTAAAACAGACATTTTGGGTGGAACATCATGTAGTGCAATGACACAACCACAAGATGCCAATGTTCCAATTGTTACTTTTATTTGTACTACCATTATGGGTGGTATAGACATTAAATAATTTATTCACCAAAGTTAAACTGGTAAACCACACGCATACGCCGTG
>DAMDCT010000074.1:0-747 GCA_032091455.1 Oscillospiraceae bacterium
TCACTTGCAGCAACTACTGCAGTACTAAGTGTCTTGTCACCTTGTTTTATTATTTGCTTTGTAGCAAATTTAAAGTTCTGTTTCTTTTCTGTACCATTTTTAAAATGATATTTAATTAAAACTGAATCTTTTCCTTCTGTGTCTTTTACAATCTCGCATGATAAAATTTCTACTTCTATGCTTCCTTTAGTAGCACTTACTGATGGTGCTGGGGTATCTGTCGCTTTAGATTCTGTCTCTGCTTTTTCAGCACCTCCGCCACAACCTACAATAGCAAACGAAATTGCCAAACACATAATTAACGCTAATACTTTTTTCACAATAAAATCTCCTTATTATTTATTTTAACCATTTGGTTAATATACAAGTTAATATTTTAATAAGTCTTCTTTACTTGAATTATAGCACATCTATGATAATTTGTAAACAAAAAAATATATGTATTTGTTTAATTTTTATGCACAATACCTATTTAGTAGTATTGTTTATCATGAGAATTATAAGGATAAAAATATAGTCTATAAAAGTAAGACTATGATACTTACTTCTATAGACTATTTATATCGTTTTTTATTGCTTCTTTTAACTCATCAAGATTATTGAATTTTCTTTCAACACGAATTAGATTTAGGAAAGATACTTTTATACATTCACCATAAAAATCATCGTCCACACCTATAATATGAGTTTCTGCAAGTGGCTTTCTATCACCTTTAATTGTCGGTTTAACACCGACGTTTGTAATAC
>DAMDCT010000074.1:757-1157 GCA_032091455.1 Oscillospiraceae bacterium
GTATTTGCTCCGATTATAGTTTGGGTTTCATAAACTCCATGCTTTGGTATTACTTGTTCATCAGACAAAGCTTGATTAATTGTTGGAAATCCAATTGTGTTTCCAATTCTATTGCCATAGCAAACCTTACTTTTTATGAAATAGTTATATCCCAAAAGCTCATTTGCAAGCGGTATATTCCCATCTTCAATGCACTCACGTATCTTTGTGGAACTTACAAGCAGACCATCCTTTTTGTACTGATTTACCATTATAAACTGGACACCATACATTTCACAAAGTTTCATTAGTTTTTCAGTGTTTCCCTTTGCATTTTTCCCAAAAGTATAGTCATATCCACAAACAATTACCTTTACTTTTAACTTTTTAATAAGTATCTCTGTAAAAAATTCATCTGGTT
>DAMDCT010000074.1:1167-2586 GCA_032091455.1 Oscillospiraceae bacterium
TAAACTTGCTCTACGCCATATCCTTCTAATATCTCCATTTTGTTATCGTCTGGAAGAATTACTTTTATTCCTTTTTTATTTGGAAGTGAAATGTCGATATTAAATGTAAGTACAGTTGGAACTAGTCCTTCTTCATTATATTTCACAACAGCATCAATTACTTTCTTATGCGCAAGATGAACTCCATCAAAAAAGCCTAATGCAACTGCCGTACATTCGTCTGAGGTTTCAAATGTTTTATATATTTTCATAGATACACAATATCCTATCTCTGAATTTAAAATAAAATTTTCTAGTATTATTCACTATCAGGGAACATTTTCTCTATTACAAGTGCCATATCACTTTTATCTAGACTTGCAATTCCCATAAATGTTTTATTGTTATCATACACTCTGTGCATTGTGTCAATGTCCTTGTATATGACCCTATTTAAGTCAAGCTTAACACCATTTCTAAACTTAATTGATTGTATTTCGTTTAACTGTATCTTTGGAAGATGAAAAAATATGCGGTCAACCTTCAAAAGTTTACTTTCAAGCATTGCTTGCTCGGTTAGCTGTTGTGCCTCATCTAACGTTACACAATCATCTAAAGTAAATCCACAAGCTTTTGTTCTACAAAGCTCTGTCATAATACCACCGACTTTTAATCTATCACCTATATCGCTTATAATTGTTCGTATATACGTGCCTTTAGAACAAGCGATTTCAAGTCTGCCAGTCTGAGAAGTTTCATCAAACTCTAAAAGTTCAAGCTCAAATATAGTTACAGGTCTAGCTTTTCGCTCAACCTCTTTACCTTGTCGTGCTATGTCATAAAGACGTTGTCCATTTATTCTTATTGCTGAATACATTGGCGGTATTTGCTCAATTTCGCCACGGAATTCGCCTAAAAGAGATAGTATATCACTTTTAGTAACAAAACTCTCACAAGTGTTAATTATCTTACCGCTTATGTCAAGCGTATCGGTTGTGACACCCAGTTTAAAACTAGTTATGTAGCTTTTATCGTCAGTTGGTAATAAATCAATTGCTTTAGTTGCGTTACCAATAAAAACAGGCAATACACCTGTCGCTAGTGGGTCAAGTGTGCCTGAATGCCCAACTCGTTTAGTTTTAGACATACCTCTAATACGAGCTACTACATCAAATGATGTATATTCTCGAGGCTTATTTATACATAAAATTCCATTCATTCAATTATATATCCTTTTCATGTAGTACTTATTTCATTTTAAATTAACTTTAATTATTTTTATAAAAGCTTTTATTTTTGCGGTTTTATAAAGATTTAATAATCATCATTTATTGTGAAATTAGTATAATGCACTTGCTAAATAATTTATTTAAGCATAGGCTTAATGGCTTCAATAATAAGACTCTTAGCAGTATTATAATCGCCTTCAATAACACATCC
>DAMDCT010000074.1:2596-3338 GCA_032091455.1 Oscillospiraceae bacterium
TACTGAAATCTTATTGATATTATCGGATTTTTCTCTGATAGTGATACCAACACAAACGCCCTCAATAGTGCGAGGAATTGCAGAAAGTCCGTCCAATTCACTCTCGTCAGCACCGGTTTTTTCTACCATTTCTTTAGTTATACCAATAATAGCAACTTGATCATCATAAAAATATTCTATTGTATTCAAAGCCTGTTGTTCTACGAACAAACGGCTTTTTGACTTGGTTTCAAACAGCATTCTATTAATCCACTCGTATTCAGCACCAAACTCAATAAGATCAGCCGCAACACGGTGAGTCTTCTCAGTCGTATTTGAATATTTGAAACATCCACTATCTGTCGCAATACCTGTGTATAAGCAATTTGCCATTTGAATTGAAATTGGAACTTCAAGCTCACAGATTACATCGTACATGATTTCACAAGCGGCCGCTGCCTTTGTCACAAGATAAGTTTCCTTTGCAAAAAGCTCATTTGATGGATGATGGTCAATGCAAAGATCTATTTTATCGATATATTTATCAAGTTTCCCCCCTATTAGCTGAGTTGCCGCTACATCAACAGCAACAATAAAATTTGGTTCAAAATCGCTTTCGACATAACCATTGGCTAAAAAACTAAAACGGCTAGGAATTTCATCTGAACATAAAATACGTACATTCTTTTTCAGTGCAATCAATGCATTATAAAGCGAAAATGCGCTACCAAGTGTATCACCGTCTGTGCTCTTATGTGCAATA
>DAMDCT010000074.1:3348-4676 GCA_032091455.1 Oscillospiraceae bacterium
AATATGTTATTATTTTCATATAGCCTTTTTGCAGATTCACTTATTGTTATAATCATTCCAAACCTCCATATATGTTTGCATATTTACATGCTAATTATATCTATTCGTCGTTTTTTATTGTTTCTTTATGCATTTGCTCATCAAGCATTTTATTAATATTTGCGCTGTATTCAATTGAATCGTCTGCTATAAAGTGAAACTCAGGTGTTTTTCTTAAACGAAGGCGATTTGCAATCTCCTTGCGAATAAATCCATTTGCACTTTTTAGTCCTTCAATTGATTGATTAGTTTTTTCAGACCCTTCAATTGCACTTACATATACTTTGCAATGTGATAAGTCATTTGAAAGATTGATTTTTATTATACTAAGCATTTTTGATATGCGAGGATCTTTTAAATCTCGGAATAAATCACTTAGTTCTTTTTTTATATCCTCGGATATACGACCTATTTTAAATAATGCCATACTAATCCTCCATGTAATTCAAATTTTAATAAGCTAATTTGTTGAAAGCACGGACGACCAACGGTCGCCCCTACAACACAACATGATTATTAATTAATCTCTATACTCTTCAATAATGAATGATTCGAAAATGTCGCCCTCTTTAACGTCATTAAACTTATCAAGTCCAATTCCGCATTCAAAGCCTTGTGCAACTTCTTTTGCATCATCTTTGAAACGTTTTAGTGAATCAATTTTATCTTCAGCAACAACGATTCCGTCACGAACAACACGAATTAGTGCGGAACGTACAACCTTGCCGTTTAGAACGTAACAGCCTGCAATTGTACCAACATTAGTAATCTTGTAGACCAAGCGAACTTCTGCACGACCAAGCTCAACTTCACGAGTTTTTGGTGCTAACATGCCCTTCATCGCTTGTTTTACATCATCTATTGCGTCATAAATAATCCTGTACAAACGAATTTCAACATCAGTTGCCGCTGCATTATCCATTATTGCTTGATCAGGTCTAACATTAAATCCAATGATGATTGCATTTGAAGCTTGCGCTAGCATTACATCAGATTCCTTAACAGCTCCAACACCACTATGAATTACACGAACTCTTACTTCTTCATTTGATAGTTTTTCAAGTGATTGTTTAACAGCCTCTGCAGAACCTTGAACATCGGCTTTAACGATAACAGGAAGTTCTTTCATATCGCCTTCTGCAATTTGGTTAAACAGATTATCAAGCGTAACTTTTTGATATTGTGCAAAAGTTTCTTCTTTTTGACTATATTTTCTTTGATCAACAAGAGTTCTTGCAAGACGCTCATCCTCAACTGCATTGAAAACATCACCTGCTGAAGGAACTTCT
>DAMDCT010000074.1:4686-13161 GCA_032091455.1 Oscillospiraceae bacterium
AACTGGAACAGATGGGCCAGCCTCTGTTACTACTATTCCCTTATCGTTAGTCATTACTCTAACTCTACCAACACTTGAGCCGGCAATTATAACATCACCAGTTTTTAGTGTACCGTTTTGTACAAGAAGAGTTGCAACAGGTCCACGTCCTCTATCAAGACGAGCCTCAACAACAGTACCTTTTGCAAGACGGTTTGGATTTGCTTTTAAATCTGCCATGTCTGCAACAAGAGTAACCATTTCAAGTAATTGCTCAATACCTTCTCCAGTTACAGCCGATACAGGACAACAAATTACATCTCCACCCCATTCTTCTGGTACAAGCTCATACTCAGTAAGTTCTTGCTTAACTTTATCTGGATTAGCAGACTGTTTATCCATTTTGTTTATGGCAACGATAATTGAAACACCAGCGGCCTTTGCATGGTTAATCGCTTCAACTGTTTGAGGCATTATTCCATCATCAGCGGCAACTACTAGTATAGCAATATCAGTTACAGATGCACCTCTTGCACGCATTGATGTGAACGCTTCATGTCCTGGTGTATCTAAGAATGTAATAGGCTTATCATTAACGTTTACTGTATACGCACCAATATGTTGTGTAATACCGCCTGCCTCAGATGAAGTAACGTCCGCATGTCTAATTTTATCAAGTAGTGAAGTTTTACCATGATCAACGTGTCCCATAACAACAACTATTGGGCTTCTTGACTCAAGATTCTCGTTTTCGTCCTCACTGTCATCAATTAGTCTTTCTTCAATTGTTACAACGATTTCTTTTTCAACCTTTGCTCCAAGTTCAATAGCCACAAGAGAAGCTGTATCAAAGTCAATAACCTCTGTTTGTGCCGCCATAATTCCAAGAGGCATAAGTTTTTTAATAACATCACTTACTGTAACTTTTAGTCTTAATGCAAGTTCTGATACAACAATCTCGTCAGGAATCATAACTTTAAGCTGTTGTTTTCTTGCACGTTCAAGTGCCAAACGTTGTAGTTTCTGCCCTTCAGTTTCCTTTTTATTTGAATATTTTGAATTTTTTCTTTGTTGTGATTTTTGGTTTATTTTTTGTTTTCTTTGGAATGAATCATTACGTTTTGTAGCTTGTTGTGGCGCAATTTGCTCATAACGCTCATTATATTTATCTAGGTTTACCTCAACAGTTCTTGTATCAACGTGACGTACAGTTCTCTCAGTTTGTGCAGTCTGTTGCTGAGGTTGTTGTGAAGCAGCTCCTGGTGTAAATGGCTGATTTGTGTTTGGTCTTAAACCTGGTTTAGCAACAGGTTTTGGAGCCCTCTCGTTGCTTTGTGCATATTGATTTGGTCTGTCTGATTTTTGTTGTGATGGGTTAGGTCTTACTGGTGTTATTTTACCACCAACAACAGCACCTGATGCTCTTGGTGCAGTATTATTTTGTGTTGGGTTAGGTCTAACCGGTGTTATTTTACCGCCAACAACAGCTTTGGGTTTGTTTGGCTGAGCTGGTTTAACTGGTTCAATCGGTTTAACTGGTTCAACTGGTTTTTTATCAGCTTCAGCAAAAAACTCTGTAAAACTCTTAACCTCTCCTTTTTTAACGAAATGATCAAATACGATATTTAATTCATCGTCAGTAAGTACTGAATTTAGTTTTTTAGGTGTACTATCCGTTTTAACTAAGAGGTCAATCACCTCATTTGTTTGTATATTTAAGTCCTTTGCGACTTCGCTTAATTTATATTTTTTTGTATCATAGTTTTTCCTCCTCATAATTGCTAATTTCATTTTGAGCATCAATTGCTATCTTTTCGCTTAATGCCTTATCAATAACGGATATTACTCCAACACGTTTGCCAAGAATATACCAAAGCTCATCTAATGTAATATTAATTGTTACAAGCTTTACTTTATATTTTTGTGAAAGAAATTCGACTTCTTTTCGAGTTTTTGGAGATACATCACTCGCTATTACTAATAACATTGCAACATTATCCACTAGCGATTGCTTCACAACATCGAAGCCCAAAATCAGCTTTCCAGCTCGTTTGCACAGTGATATGTCCTGTATTACTTTATTCATTTTCAGATAATTCCTTTGCCATTTGATCATATACTTCATCTGGTATTTTACAGGAAAATGCACGTTCAAATCCGCGTAATTTTCTTGCTTTTTTTAAACATTCTGGGTTACAGCATACATATGCTCCCCGCCCTGCTTTTTTGTTAAATCAATGAAAATTTCGTTCTCTTTGTTTTTAACAACACGAACAAGTTCTTTTTTAGATTTCATTTCTCCACACCCAGTGCATTTTCTAAGCGGTATTTTTTTGTTTTGCATAGTATCCTCCCTTTTTAAGCAATTTAAATGTAATTTTGTATTAATATATGATAATTAATTTATTCTTCGTTTGTAGTTTCTTTTTTCCCATCCATTATGCCACTTTCAGGTCGAATATCAATCTTATAACCTGTTAGTTTAGCAGCAAGCTTTGCGTTTTGCCCTTTGTTTCCGATTGCCAACGATAGTTGATTATCAGGAACAGTTACTTGACAAAGTTTTTCCTCTAGACTTAAAATTTCAACGCTGGTTACATCTGATGGTGATAATGCTTGTGCAATAAATTCTTCTGGATTTTCACTATATTTTACAATATCGATTTTTTCTCCATTTAATTCGTTTACTATATTTGATACACGAGAGTATTTTTGTCCAATACATGAACCAATTGCGTCAACGTTTTCGTCTTTACTCCAAACAGCAATTTTTGTTCTAGAACCTGGTTCTCTTGAAATTGATTTGATTTGAACTGTGCCATCAAATATTTCTGGGACTTCCATTTCAAATAAACGTTTAACTAAGTCTTTATGTGTTCTTGTAACCTTAATTACACATCGTTTTTCAGTACTTACAACATCATTTACATATACCTTAATGTTATCGCCTTCAACTAAAACTTCATTTGGAATTTGCTCATTTTTAAATAATAATACTTCGTTTTTATCAAATAGTATCGTAGCATTACCTGTTTTTGGCTCAACCTTAATTACCTTTGCATTAACAACTTCATGTAATTTGCTCTGATATTGTTGAAATTGTTTTGCTTTTACTGCATCAGATATAGCAGTGTGTATTAAGTTCTTGCCAGAAAGGGCCGCTATACGACCAATCTGTTTTGTATCTAACTTTATAGAAAGCTTAGATCCAACTTTTGCACGCTTGTTTTTTTGCATTGCTTCGTCAATATGGATTTGTGTTGCTTCATCAGTAAGTTCGTCTACTATATCTTTTATTACACATACTTTGAATTTTTGTTCTTCCATATCGATTTCAACTTCAACATTTTCCTCGCCTACTGTATAGTATTTTCTAACAGCAACTGAAATTGCGTTTTTAATGGCAATTAAAACATCAGCAGCTTTTATGCCCTTTTCCTTTTCTAATAGCTCTAGAGCATCAAATAATTCGTTATTCATTTTCTAAAACATTCCCTTCATATATAATGTTTATTTTTTATATATAATCGATTACATCACAATTAAGTAAGCAATCATTATTTGCAACTAAAATTAAAACTCAGCATACCATCTAATATATGCTAAATCATTTATTAAAAATGTGTTTTCATTACCTTCACAGTCAATAAACACACTGTCGTTTTCGTATTTATTAAGTTTACCTATGAAATCACGCTCACCATTAATGGGGCGGATTAATCTTAACTGCACCTGTTTTCCAATTGATTCATCATAATGCCATTGTTTCGTAAGCTGGCGTTCAATTCCTGCTGATGAAACTTCAAGACAATAACTTTGTTCAATTGGATCTGTTTCATCCAAAAGTTTATCTAAAGGGCGACTTAATGCTTCACAATCAGTTAATGAAATACCATCTTCCTTATCAATTATTATGCGCAAAATCCACATTGAGCCTTCTTTTTCAAATTGAACATCCCATAATATTAAATTTTGCTCACTAATTAGTGGTTGTAATATTTGAGTTACAATGCTTACAGTATTGTTGCCGTTTTTTTTCATAAACACACTCCATTTCAATATCAAATTAATATTTTCTCCTAAAAAACAAATGAAAGACTGGGCAATCCCAGTCTTTCTCCTTTTCATTATTAACTTTGAATAGTATAACACATATAACACATCAATGCAAGTCTTTTTTAATTTTAAATGAATTTTATTCCTCAAGCTGTTTAGCTAGTAAAGAGGATGCAATATCAATAAGCTTCAATTGAAGCTCAGTTGCCTTTGATTCTGAATCACCAGACAATAGGATTATTGCACCGACTACATCGCCCGCTACAACAATTAATCCGCTTGCTACTGCATAGCGATCAACTCCCTCTACAGGTTTTAGTGGAGTCTTACTACTGTCAGTATGTGCAATAGTTTTACGTTGTTCCATTTGTTCCTCTAATAAATGAGAAATTCTTCTTTCTAGTATTTCTTTTTTAGGGATACCAGATACGGATACAACATGATCCTTATCACAAACTATACAAGGAAGTCCTGCGTTTTTGCTTAGCACTTCAGCATACATGCTTGAATAGCTTGATATTTCTGTAATAGGTGAATATTTTTTAAATATAACTTCTCCATCATTACTTGTGTATATCTCAAGAGGGTCGCCCTCACGTATTCTCATAGTACGTCTGATTTCTTTGGGAATAACTACACGACCTAAATCATCAATTCTTCTAACAATTCCAGTTGCTTTCATATCTATGCTCCATTTCTCCAGTGACGCAAAATAAATTTAAATAAATTACACCTTAACAACCGTCACTGGCAAGTGTTAAGAGTTTACTTGTGCATAGAAGTGGTAGTCTAGTTGCGCATATAATGTCACCTGTTTTATGTTGTTGCACTACTTAGAAGTTTGTTTTATATTTCTAACTACACTTCCAATATTATACTGAGAGTTTAAATTCACAATATAAATTTCTTTGTACATCTAGTATTTGCTTGAGGCAATTATTTATACAACATTATAACAAAAATAACTCATTTTTTTTCAAAAAAAAACTAAAAACAGACTTGGAAAATCATGTATTAAAATATCCACAAACGCCGTAATTACTAAGGTTCGTTGTGATTAAATTATATCATCAAAATAAATATTTAGTCAACATATAATTTATTTACAGAATAATACAATACTAAAATCATATGCATTATATCAATATTTTTCCACGTGTATAGTAAATATTTCCATTGTACAAATTTTATATCAACCGTAGGTTTTATGTTATAAAATTTAGTATTTGATACTGCATATTAGAGGATATTTATATAAAATCAGGTTAGCTAATTATATAAATAAATCCAGTAAATAAGGCAATGTTGGCTATAAATATCTTAATATATTTACAAATATTAAGATTTAATTATTCAATTTAATATTAATCAATTAACACATTGTTAAAAAATATACAACAAGTGTTATTATATAAAAATTCAAATATTTATTATTTAATATTAATTATAGCATTTATACTTTTATAATTATCTATTTTTTTTTCCTCTAATTTACTCACCATATTATTTATTTATTGTATAATATTTCTAACAATGTATACATTCTAATGCAAATATTATACTTATATTTTATTATATTCTAGAAAACTATTGCTATATAAATTTAAGTGCTTTATAATATAGCTAAAATTTAATTAAATCTACAACGTAAGGATGGGAATAATATGGATAAATTATCAAATGCGATACAATTGTGTCATACAGATGACAATAAAACGATAAGAAAAAAAGCTTCACTAGTTAAACCCAGTATAAATCAAATGCATTGGATGCAAATGGAATATACCGCATTTATTCATTTTGGCGTCAACACATTTACTGATAGCGAATGGGGACATGGCAATGAAGACCCTGCTATATTTAATCCTATAGAATTTGATGGAAACGAAATGGTATCTATTTTACATAAAGCTGATATGAAAATGGTTATATTAACATGCAAACATCATGACGGTTTCTGCTTATGGCCATCAAAATACACCAACCATTCTGTGAAAAGTAGCCCTTATAAAAATGGAAAAGGTGATATAGTTAAAGAACTTTCAGATGCTTGTAAAAACCATGGGTTAAAGTTTGGAGTATATCTTTCTCCATGGGATATGCATGAAGAAAAGTATGGTAAAGGTGAAGCTTATAATGATTATTACATTAATCAATTAACTGAATTATTGACTCAATATGGGGAAATATCTGATGTATGGCTGGACGGTGCATGTGGTGAAGGTCCAAACGGAAAGGTCCAAGAATACGATTGGGCAAGAATATATCGTACTGTTAGAGAACTAGCACCAAATGCCACTATAACAGGAGTTGCTCCTGATGCCCGTTGGTGCGGTAATGAGTCTGGAAAATGTAGAGCAAGCGAATGGAATGCGTTACCTATTCCGAACACTGATGAATTTTTGCCAGAATATAGTTCAAAAACTGCATTTGCCTTTGCAGAGCATAATATTAAACCACCTTATTTATGCACTAATGATGACTTAGGTTCCGTGATAAAGTTAAAAGAACGCGCACAAAATGGCGATAGATTATATTGGTATCCTGCGCAAGTAAACTACTCAATTCGCCCGGGTTGGTTTTATCATGAATATGAGGATTTAAGCGTTAAAACAGTGGACTTTTTATTTAACACTTATTTATTATCAGTCGGTGGAAACACTCAAATGCTTTTAAATATTCCACCAGATAAACGTGGAAAAATTCATGAAGTAGATGCTTCAAGATTAGAGATTTTAGGTAATGTTATAAGAAAAACATTTGAAAAAAATTTGCTTGATAACGCAACAATTACATCTTCTTGTGGGGAAAATATTCAAGCAGTTTTACATAACGACACTAATTTTTACAAGGCCTCTCAAGAAAAAAATATAGCAATTGAAATAGAATTAAAAGAAGATTGTGTCTTTGATATTTTTATGATTAAAGAAAATGTAGCAAATGGTCAAAAAATTGAAGAGGTTAAACTTGAAATTTATCAAGAAAACCAATGGAAAGAAATATCAACTGCTACCACCATAGGCTACAAACGTTTTTTACGTTGCGATGGCACAAAAGCTAAAAAAATACGCTTTACAATTGTAGATAGCAGAGATGTTCCAGAGATTTTACAATTAGGAATGTATCAACTTCCTGCAATGCTTGATGAACCAATAATTGAAAGAGATGAAAATGGACTAGTTTCGTTAACAACAAAGTATGAGGCAGAGATTAGATATACAACAGATAAAAGTGAGCCTAATGAGTACAGCCTATTATACACTAAGCCTTTTCTATTCAAAAATAGTGGTACTATTAATGCAAAGGCATTCTATTCAAATGAAATACAAAAAAATGCAATTCAAACTTCATTTCACTCGTCTGGAAAGGTTTTTGGCATACTAAAAACAGACTTTAAAATTTTAGGCACAAGTGGTGGTGAAGAGAATGGTTTTGAAGCAAGTAATATTTTGATTTCCGATAATTCTAAATATGTTAAATCTACAGATCAACACTATACAGTTTCAGTAGATATGGGCAAGGAATATGATGTCATTGGATTTTTATATCAGCCTGTAACTGAAGGATATGATTTTAATTACAATTGTGCTTCATGTCGTATTTATTTAAGTAATGACGGAAAAAATTGGGAAAATGTTGATGGTGAAATATTATTCGGTAACATTTATCATAATCCTATTTTATACACTGTTAATTTCAAAGAATCTCATAAAGCGAGATATCTAAAATTTGAAGCAGTAACTGGTATAAGAAGTGAAAAAATTGCATTTGCTGAAATTGGTGTTTTAACAAATTAATCTTCAAACTATGGCTTAGTAAATTAATAATATTTTGTAGTAAAAAGTATTGACTTTTTTATGATGTCCTGTTATACTTACTAAGTCAGATGCGGACGTGGCGGAATTGGCAGACGCGCTAGATTTAGGCTCTAGTATTGAGAGATGTGAGTGTTCAAGTCACTTCGTCCGCACCAATGATAGGTTCTCATAGCCTTATGAACCAAAATATAAAGTAATCCACTAAATTCGCTTCAATAGAAGTGTATTTAGTGCATTGTTTTATTAAAAATTATATTACATGAAGAATGTTGCGATTACAACACCCTTCACGTAAATAATATAATTTCTTTATTTAAACGTCCCTTGCAAATTGGACGAATACACTACTTTGCATCGGCTGTATCAAACCATAGCGTTTATCTTTTTTACGGTGCGAAACGTTAGCAGTAGAAAAACACCGTGTGTGAAAACACACATATTAAATTGTCCAGTCGAATTTAACAAAAGTTTCGTTCGACACACAAAGCGTCAACTTTGTGGATTTATTTAAAAGTCCTCGTAAAAAGACATTTTAAAACAAAAAAATCAAGCTTTCAGACGGATTTCACACAATCTGAAAGCTTGACAAGTTATATAGAACTGTGCTAAAATTAGCAACAAG
>DAMDCT010000075.1:0-2734 GCA_032091455.1 Oscillospiraceae bacterium
TTCATAGGCATAAGCACTACATACGGCGATAAGGAAACCGTATATATCAAAGGTGCTAAAAATATCCGATGGGGTATAGATATAAGGGGTGGAGTTGATGTAACTTTTACGCCTCCCGCTGGAGAAAAAAATCCTTCTGAGGCACAAATGAATGCAGCTGGTGAAGTTATGAGACAAAGACTTGTTTCTCTAAACATAACAGACTATGAAGTATACATAGACAACCAAAAGGACAGAATAATTGTTCGTTTTCCTTGGAAAGAGGGAGAAGCAAATTTTGATCCTGAAAAGGCAATTAAAGAACTTGGTGACACTGCAATTTTGACCTTTAGAGAAGGTTACGAAATTGATCAAGAAGGCAAAATTACTGGCACTACAAAAAATATAATTTTAGAAGGTAAAGATGTTCAAGAAGCTAAAGCAAATTTTGGACCAACTCAAAAAGATGGACCTAATGAGCATTATGTTTCTCTAAAATTAGATTCAAAGGGTACAAAATTATTTGCTGATGCAACTGCAAAACTTGCAAATAAAGGCTCAATTTCTATTTGGATGGATGACAAGATGATATCAAATCCAAATGTAAATAGTTCAATTCCAAATGGTGAAGCTATTATTAGTGGTAGTTTTGACAAAGCTAGTGCTGAAGCTCTAGCTAACAAAATCAATGCAGGTGCATTACCATTTAAACTTGAAACACAAACTTATAGCACTATTACTCCAATACTAGGTTCAGGTGCAAGAGATGCGATGGTTCTTTCTGGCTTAATTGCATTTGTACTAGTTTGTGCCTTCATGATTGCAATGTACAAAATCCCTGGTGTAGTGGCTGCAATTGCTCTTTTAGGACAAGTAGGGGGTATGATTGCTGCAACAACTGGATTCTTTGATGGAATTAACAGTTTTACTTTGACTATTCCAGGTATAGCAGGTATTATTCTTTCAATTGGTATGGGTGTTGACGCTAACGTTATTACATCTGAACGTATTAAAGAGGAAATTAGAGCTGGCAAATCAATTGATGGTTCAATTGCAACAGGATATGAACGTGGTTTCTCAGCAATATTTGATGGTAACATTACAGTTATTATAGTTGCAGTTATTCTTATGGGTGCTTTCGGCGCTCCATCAAATCTATTTGCAAGCATATTTAATAAAATTTTCTTCTTCTTTGCGCCATCAACACAAGGTGCTATATTCTCATTCGGTTACACATTGTTAGTGGGTGTTATCCTAAACTTTATCTTTGGTGTAACAGCATCAAGAATAATGTTAAAATCATTATCCAGATTTAAGTGTTTCCGTAACCCTAAGTATTATGGAGGCGCTAAATAGTGGCTCTTAAAAGATATGATTTCGTAGGAAATAAGAAAATATTTTTTGGTATATCTGGTGTGTTAATTGCGATTATTGTTATTGCATCACTTGTATTTGGCGTTTTATTAGATGTTAAATTCAAGGGCGGCGCAATTATTACCTATAGTTGTAATGAAAAAATCGATAATGCTGAATTAGAAAAATTTGTTGAGCAAACAATTAATGAAGATGTTAGAATTGACGAAAAGAATGGTATTAATGGTAAAGATAGTTTAGATATTGTTTTTGCTGGTTCAAATGGTTTAAGCGCAGAAAAACAAACTACGTTAACTAAAGCATTGACTGAAAAATATGGCAATAAGCTTGAATTTTTAACTAATGCAAGTGTTGACCCAACAATAGGTAAGGAATACTTTTTAAAATGTTTAATTGCTGTTGCTGTTGCATTATTTATTTTGGTAGCTTATATTGGATTTAGGTTTAAAAAGATGGGCGGTTTATCAGCAGGTGTTACAGCAGTTCTTGCACTAGTACATGATGTTATTATGGTTTTTGGTACTTTTGTAATTTTCAGAATACCACTTGATGATAATTTTATTGCTGTTGTTCTTACAATTCTGGGTTACTCCATAAATGATACAATAGTTATATACGACCGTATTCGTGAGAATAAACGACTATATGGTAAGTCTTTAACTACCGATCAGCTTGTAAATAACAGTATCAATGAATCAATGACTCGTACTTTAAATACTTCAATAGCAACTTTATCTACAATGATTATAGTATGTATTGTTGCCGTATTGTCCGGTGTTAATTCAATTGTTAGTTTTGCATTCCCAATGATAATTGGTATGATTTCAGGTACTTATTCAACAATATTCATAGCAGGACCATTGTGGGTAATGTGGCAGAATCATAAAAAAAAGAAGCTGACTTCTCACAAACATTAATAAACATATTATAAAAAAGGTGCTTTTAGCACCTTTTTTATTTTACACTCATAAGCTATATTGATCCCATTTGAAATGAAACTAGTATAAATCGTATGGAGGTATAGCTTGTGATTGAATTTCTCAATATTGAATATGATAGAAAAAAGGCTGTTGCATATGCAAACGAATGGGCGTTTAAAAGAAATCCGCAGTATTATGATTTTACTAATGTAGGTGGCGACTGTACAAATTTTGCTTCACAATGTGTATTTGCTGGCTGTGGGGTAATGAATTATAAAAAAACTTATGGGTGGTATTATATAAATTCAAATAATCGTGCTCCATCATGGTCTTCCGTTAAATATTTTCATCGCTTTTTATTAAACAATGATGGGATAGGTCCATATGGTATAAATATAGAAATCAATAAAATTGAAATAGGAGATATAGTACAAATCAAATTTTTAGGGAGTACCGAATTT
>DAMDCT010000075.1:2744-5510 GCA_032091455.1 Oscillospiraceae bacterium
TAATCATACACCTGTAATAGTAGATATTAGAGGGGATAAAACGCTAGATAATATTTTAGTTGCTGCGCACTCATTTGATTGCAATGATAGGCCACTATCAACATATAATAATGTACAGGAAATAAGATTTATACATATTGGTGGAGTAAGATACTAAAAAAATATAAATACATAAGTATGATTTTACAGAATATATTTCATCCCTACTGTCAATAATTAAATTAAGTAAAAGACAAGCTTTTCTTAATATTGATTAGTGGGGTATTATATATGGCATATTGTAAGGTTGAAATATGTGGTGTGAACACAGCAAAGCTTAAAACTATACGCGAAAAAGAGAAAATGGAATTACTGGCAAAAATCAAGCAAGGGGATAAGGCAGCAAGGGATAAGCTAGTAAATGGTAATTTAAGACTAGTTTTAAGTGTTATACAAAGATTTGTCAACAGAGGAGAAAATCTAGACGACTTATTTCAAATAGGGTGTATAGGATTAATAAAAGCAATTGATAATTTTGACACTAATCAACCTGTAAGATTTTCAACTTATGCTGTGCCAATGATTCAAGGTGAAATACGCCGATATTTACGTGATTTCAACTCGGTAAGAGTTAGTCGTTCTTTAAAAGACATTGCTTATAAGGCAATGCAAGTTAAAGAAAAATTAACTAATGAAAACTCAAAAGAGCCAACAATTGAAGAAATAGCAAAAGAGATGGATATGCCAAAGCATAAAGTTGTGCTTGCGCTAGAAGCAATTGTTGAGCCTGTATCGTTATACGAGCCGGTATATACTGATGGTGGTGACACAATTTATGTAATGGATCAAATAGGTGATAAAAGTTCCGACGAAAATTGGCTTGGCGAAATTGTTTTAAAAGAAGCAATAAAAAACTTAAATCAGAGAGAAAAAACTATACTTGATTTAAGATTTTTCCAGGGCAAAACCCAAGTAGAAGTAGCTGATGAAATCGGTATTTCACAAGCACAGGTATCTAGACTTGAAAAAGGAGCACTTACAAAAATCAAAGACCAAATATAGCAAAACACCTTAGCTCCACACAGGGAAGCTAAGGTGTTTTGCTATATAATTGTGCTTATTTCTTTGGTACATTCATCTAAAGTCTTACAAGCCGAATTCTTGTAGGATTTTTTCTTTTGATTTAAACCCAACAATTTTGTTTGCAACTTCTCCATCTTTAAATAAGATGAGTGTCGGTATACTCATTACTGAATAATTACTAGCTGCAACGCTTGCATCGTCAACATTCAACTTTACAACTTTTAATGAACCTTCAAATTCGCTTGCAATTTCATCAACAACTGGCGCAAGCATTTTACATGGTCCACACCAATCTGCATAGAAATCCACCAAAACTGGAACTTCGCTTTTTAAAACTTCTTCTGTGAAATTGTCATTAGTTAATTGTAATAAACTCATTTATTAATCCTCCATTTTTAATATATCCATTATATTTTGAATACTTGATTGGTCAATTTGATATTCTGTTATATTATCAGTATTTGTAATTGCAATATGCTCAATGAAATCTGCATTAATACAGCTGAAAAACATTTTAAACATTTCATAAATTGCAATCGTTGCATTATTATCACTACAACCTGCTGTCGTTAATAATATGCCCATTCGTTTATTCTTAAATACGGGTTTGTTAAGAATAACTTTTTTAACGAAAAATTGTTGGCATCTATCTATAATAGCTTTTAATGGTGCAGGAACTCCATTAAAATAAATTGGTGTTGCGCAAATAATAACATCCGATTTTATTATCTCATCTATAATTATTCCCATATCATCATTATTAAATGGACAATCATTTTTGTAACAAGCTTTGCAATCAATACAAGGTGCAATAGTGCAATCAAATACATTTATTATTTTTACATCTAAATTTAATTTTTCTTGTAACTGATTATACAATTTATAAGTATGTCCACTTTTATTTGGAGATGCAAATAAAACAACCGCTTTATTTGCATTTTGAATCGCAGTATTCACAGAAATACTCACTTCCATATTTACTAAAAGATTTTTTTAAATACAACTCATTATTTATGATGCAGTGTGCATTCGTACAAGTTAAATCAGCTTCTTCACCATTTAGAACTTGATGGTCTGCTTGTGAATTCAGTAGTGTTAATATTAGTGCCATACGTGCAAATACGCCATATTTAGCTTGCTTAAAGTAAGTAGCGCGACTATCATTATCCACTTCCATGCTTATTTCATCAATACGAGGAAGCGGATGTAGAATTTTTAAATTTGGTTTTGATTTCTCGAGTTTTTTCATGTCCAGTATATAGACATCTTTTTGTTGCTTATACAATTCTTCACTTGCAAATCGTTCTTTTTGGATTCGTGTCATATATAATACATCTAAATATGGAATAGCTTCATCAAGTGACAAAACTTCCTCATAAGTACAACTACTATTATCTATAAGGGTTTTAAAATATGATGGAACAGTCAGCTCTGGTGTTGAAATTAAAACAAATTTTATATTGCTATATAATGCTAGTGCTTTAATTAGTGAGTGTACGGTTCTTCCATTTTTCAAATCTCCACATAAACCTATAATGTGATTATCAAGACAACCTATTTCCTGAGTCAGTGTTACTAAATCTGTAAGTGTTTGTGTTGGGTGCAGATGTCCACCATCGCCCGCATTAATAATAGGACAATCCGCATATTGTGCGCCTGCTAATGCTGCGCCTGCTAGTGGATGACGCATTGCAATGACATCAG
>DAMDCT010000075.1:5520-13056 GCA_032091455.1 Oscillospiraceae bacterium
TATCAACAAGATTTTCACCTTTTGAAACTGAACTGTTTTGTGGATTGTCAAAACCAATAATGCTTCCGCCAAGTTTTAGCATTGCTGTTTGAAATGACATTTGAGTACGTGTTGATGGCTCATAAAATAATGTTGCAAGTATTTTGCCTTTACAGCTTTGTGCATACTCATCAGGGCTGTTTGATATTTTAATTGCTAAGTCGACAATTTGTTCCCATTCACTTTTAGATAAATTATTTAGATCAATTAAATGCTTTTTTTTCATACTTTCGTTAATCCCTTTCGTAGTGTCTTGGAGTTTAAGCAATTTGACGTATCCAAATTTCGGCGATACTTTATGCCGAAAAGCGCAAGACTCTTGTATAAAAAATTTATTTTTCATACTTCCTCCTGTTTTAATCTACAATTCTATTCATATTATATAATATCAATTTAAAGTAATATTTTCAACTGAAAAGCTGCATATTTATAATAATTTTCACTTATTTCATATGTTTAGCATATACTTTTATATTACAACTTATATTTATTATGCAAATAATACACAAGGGGTGTGAAGTATAGTGATCAGCCGAAGATTTAACAAAACACAAAAAAAAGCTAAACATAATAATTGGTTTATTTCTTTTGTTATTATTACATGCATAATTATATTTTGTATTGACTTTGCATTAAGACCAAGTATAAACAAAGCAACTAATTATCAAGCAAAAGTAATTGCAACAAACCTAATTTCCGACATTACTTTTGAAATTCTTAATAAGAAGCAGGTTGAATATAATAGTATTGTACATACTACAAAAAATGATAAAGGACAAATTACAGCAATTGAAACTGACGTTACATTTATTAATAAGTTAAAGTCTGAGTTAACAAGTCAGATAACTAACAGCTTAAATGATCTTAAAACACATCCCTACAGTTTGTCTTTAGGAACAATTATTGGGAATGATTATTTGGCGGGTCGTGGTCCAAAGATTAATTTAAGAATTGAGCCAACTGGATTTCTTAAAACTGAACTAATAAGTAAATTCACATCTGCTGGCATTAATCAAACGCAACATCAAATTTTATTAAATATGACAGTGGATTTAACTACTATTGTTCCGCTCCATAATTCAATTATTGCAGAAACTATAATTGTTGGTGATGTTCCAGAATACTATACAAATATTATTAGTGATAACAAAAGTCTTATTTCAGATATAAATGATTACAATTCCAAAAAAATAGCAGATTCAAATTAAACATCTTATTTGACATCACAGTCAAAAATGTTATAATAATACGTATAAGACTTATTACATAATTATAAAGTCATATACGTATTATTACTGTTATTTATTACTTTAATATTTATCAACATTCAATTTGCAATACAAATAGAATATCATTTGTTTTTTTGCCGACAATAATTAATATATTTAATGTGTGGAGGAATACAAATGAAGAGTAATATAATTATTAATCCAAATGGTGAGGATATACCAGAAAATGACGAAGATGAACAAGAAACTCAAACGGCTCAAGATGAACAAAAAACAAATGAAATAATTGAAACAGGATCAGTCACAACCCATGGTAAGCATTTAATCCATTGTCTTACTATTATTGGTCAAGTTGAAGGACATTATATTTTACCATCACAAAATAAAACCACAAAATATGAACACGTAATTCCACAACTTGTCGCAATTGAGCAAGATAAGGATATTAAAGGCTTAATTATAATGATTAATACTGTTGGGGGCGACGTGGAGGCTGGACTTGCAATTGCTGAATTGATTTGTGGGATGACGAAGCCAACTGTAACACTTGTATTAGGGGGTGGGCACTCGATTGGAGTACCACTTGCAGTAAGCGGTAAACATTCGTTTATTGTCCCCTCAGCAACTATGACTATTCATCCTGTTAGAATGAATGGGTTAGTATTAGGTATACCACAAACACTATCATATTTTGAAAAGATGCAAGAAAGAATAGTAAACTTTGTGGTTAAAAATTCTCGTATTACATCTAAAAGGTTTAGAAAATTAATGATGAACACTGGCGAGCTTGTAATGGATGTTGGAACCGTCTTAAATGGCAAGGATGCTGTTAAAGAAGGTTTAATAGACGAATTAGGTGGACTTTCTGATGCTATAAATTGTTTATACTCACTTATTGATGAAAAGGATGTTGCTGAAAAGGAGAGTTGTGATGATACTTCACACGATAGTTAATCAAGATGAGGTTATGGGGCTTACTAATCAGTTTGATTACTGTTATAAAAATATCAATGGCATAGTAGTTGAAGGAATTAAGTCAAATGATGGTGTTGTTATTAATCGCCTTATATCCACTAATCCAAGTGATTATTTAAATCCTAAATATAATATAGGTGAAGTTTTAAAATAACCGATTATAAGTTTGCTACACAAGTAGCAAACTTATAATCTAGGGTTACATAATGAGGAGAACCAATATGTCGATACTTAGTGCATTTTTCCAAGCAATAATACAGGGCTTAACAGAATTTTTACCCGTATCAAGTTCAGGGCATCTTGCTTTAGTACAACATTTCACTGGTGTAAATCCAGAAGATGCAACTTTTCTATCAGCCGTTATGCATCTTGGAACATTAGTTGCTGTATTTATTGCATTTAGGAAGCTTATTTGGAATTTGATAATTGAATTTATGAAATTGATTAAAGATATATTTGTAGGTAAATTTAGTTTGAAAGAAATGAATGAATATAGAAGAATGATTGTAATGCTTTTAGTTTCACTCGTTCCACTTTTCATAATACTACCTTTCAAGAATTATTATGATGTTATAGTTTCAAAAGGCAATCTTGCATTTTTAGGATTATGCTTTTTAATTACAAGCATTCTATTATACATATCAGATAAATGTATTAAGGGAACTAAGACTGGTAAAGATATGAAATATAAGGATGCATTAAGCATTGGTATAATGCAAGGTGTATCAATACTTCCTGGGATATCACGTTCGGGTTCAACAGTTGCTACAAGTCTAATTTGTGGTTTATCTAAAAAGTTCGCAATCCAATTTTCATTCATTTTAGGTATCCCTGCTATTTTAGGTGGAGGACTAATTGAAATTAAAAGTGCATTTGAAACTAAAGCTAACATTGAAATCTTACCACTAATTATTGGCTTTATTGTCTCTGCATTAACAGGTTTGTTTGCAATTAAATTGATTGCATGGATAATAAAATCAGATAAGTTTAGACTATTTGCTTATTATACGCTTGTACTTGGCGCAATTACTATTGGAATATCAATATTTGAAATGATATTTTAGTATTGTGTTTGACATTCGAAAACACTATAAGAGGATGGACGTTAATTATGGCTACAAAAAAATCAGCAACTAAAAAATACAGTTCCACCAAAAAAACAGCTAATAAACCTCGTAAAAAGTCATCTAACAATGCTAGTTACAAAACAGCTTATGAAGAAAATTTAAAAAGCAAACGTCAAATTTCTGCCATAGTTTTATTTACCATCGGTGTTCTATTAGCATCTATTGCTTTTATAAAGGGCTCAAATATCTGGTTGTGGTTACATAACTTTATGTATGGACTATTTGGTTTAACTGCGATTATTATTCCAATTTCTTTAATATACATAGCCATTATGGCAACTTTAGATAAGCCAATAGGACAAATAAAGCATAAGATATGGCAAACTGGTGTGTTAGTAGCACTAGTTTGTGGCTTAGTGGAAATTAGTGGTAATGTAAGCTTTTCAATGGGAAAGTTTACACAAGTAATAAAAATTCTATATAAAGATGGTACTAATCTAAAGGGCGGTGGAGTTTTAAGTGCAGTTGCTGGTTGGCCTTTATATTCTGCTTGCGGTAAAACTGGCGCAATTATAATAATCTCTTTGTTTTTATTTGCATTTACTATGCTTTTAACAGGTTCAACTTTAATTGGTTTTTTCAAAAGCGTATATATACCAGTTAAAAAAATAGAAGAAAATTATGTGCAAAAACGTGAAGCAATAGAAAATAAAAATAAGTTTGATATTAACGTTGACTTAGGACCTGAAGCAACACTACCACAGCATCCTGTTTCATCTCCCAAACCAACCCTTGAAGAAATTCTTGAAATCGAAAAGGTGCAATCAGGGAAAGATAAAGAAGCCACAAAAAATGCAGAAAAGAAAATTAAAGCATCTGCTCAACAGCTTGATGAATTAATTAAAAAGGCTGTTGATGATACTCCTAGTGATAAGCTAAAGGAAGACGAAAAGTCAAAAGAAAATGAAAAACCAGTGGAAGTTGACGGTTTATTAAAAACAAATGATCAATCAAAGATATATGCTGACAGTAACAATGTCTTAAACAAATATGTATGTCCACCAACAAGTCTATTAAAAGTTCCAAAATTTACAGGCAATCGTGACGTAAGCGAAGAATTAAAAGCTAATGCAGCACTTTTAGTTGACACACTTAAGAGTTTTGGTGTTCAAACTAGAGTAATTGATATAAGCAGGGGCCCAACGGTTACTAGATATGAATTACAACCATCTGCAGGAGTGAAAATTAGTAAAATTACTGGTCTTTCAGATGATATAGCATTAAATCTTGCAGCTGCTGGCGTTCGTATTGAAGCACCAATACCAAATAAAGCCGCTGTAGGTATAGAAGTTCCAAATAAGAAAACTGATATTGTAACAATGCGTGAAATAATTGAGTCTAAAGAATTTGATGTTGCTAAGAGTAAACTATCTATGGCTTTGGGCAAAGACATTGCAGGAAATAGCGTAGTTGCAGATATTGCTAAAATGCCCCATATGTTAATAGCAGGCGCAACTGGATCAGGTAAATCAGTTTGTATAAACTCGATTATTATCAGTTTACTATATAAATCATCACCAAGTGAAGTTCGCTTTTTAATGATTGACCCTAAAGTTGTTGAACTTGGAGTTTATAATGGCATTCCGCACCTTTTAGTGCCAGTTGTAACTGACCCTAGAAAAGCAGCAGGAGCCCTTGGCTGGGCTGTTACTGAAATGCTGAATCGTTATAAATTATTTGCAGATAATAATGTAAGGGATCTTACAGGATATAATTCTCTTGCACAAGAATCAGAGCAACTTGACCCACTTCCACAAATAGTAATTATAATTGATGAGCTTGCCGATCTTATGATGGCGGCTCCAAATGAGGTTGAAGATTCTATTTGCAGACTTGCACAGATGGCAAGAGCCGCTGGCATGCATTTAGTAATAGCAACTCAGCGTCCATCCGTGGACGTTATAACAGGTATAATTAAAGCAAATATTCCTTCAAGAATTGCATTTGCAGTTTCATCTCAAGTCGACTCAAGAACAATTCTTGATTCAGGTGGAGCTGAAAAATTATTGGGCAGGGGAGATATGCTGTTTTATCCTGTTGGTATGCCAAAACCATTGAGAGTTCAGGGCTGTTTTGTAAGTGATAAGGAAGTCGAACAAGTAGTAGACTTTGTTAAAAACAAAGAAACGGCAGACTATGATGACAAAATTATTGAAGAAATTGAAAAACAAGCTGTAGTTGAAAAAGGAACTTCAAGTTCATCAAACGAAGGCGGTGGATTTGATGATTCTGATAATCTGCTTCCAGATGCGATTGAATGTGTTTTAGAGGCGGGACAAGCATCTACATCTTATCTACAAAGGAAATTAAAGGTTGGGTACGCAAGGGCGGCTCGCTTAATTGACGATATGGAAGCAAAAGGTATCGTTGGAACATTCGAAGGCAGTAAGCCACGACAAGTATTAATTTCTAGACCGCAATGGCTAGAAATGAAGATGAATAATGAGGATTAAATTTAATGGCAGATTTTTTACCAATATCACAGGCGGATTTAAAAAAGCTAGAAATAGAACAACTTGATTTTATATGTATAACAGGTGATGCTTATGTTGACCATCCAACTTTTGGAACAGCAATAATCTCAAGGGTAATTGAAGCAGAAGGCTTTACTGTTGGAATAATAGCACAACCTAATTATAAAACAGACAATGATTTTAAGAAACTTGGGAAACCTAAATATGCTTTTTTAATCAACTCTGGAAATATTGATTCTATGGTAGCACACTATACAGTAGCAAAGCGATTAAGATCAGAAGATGCATATACTGCTGGTAAAAAGGCAGGTAAACGACCAGATAGAGCAGTTAATGTTTATTGTAATAAAGTGCGGGAAATATACCCTGATATGCCTATAATTATAGGTGGTCTAGAGGCGTCTCTTCGTAGGTTTGCACACTATGATTACTGGGATGATAATGTAAGACCATCTATTTTAGTGGATAGTCATGCTGATTTATTAGTATATGGCATGGGAGAACGTCAAACTATTGAAATAGTAAATAGATTTCGAAATGGTGAGAAGATTGACACAATGACCGATATACGAGGTACTTGTTATCTAACTACCCCACAAAATACACCATGGGGAACAGTTGAATGTCCTAATTTTGATATTGTATCGAATGATAAAGCTAGCTATGCAAAAGCAAACTTAAAGCAAATGAACGAACAAGATGAGGTTAGTGGTAAAACATTAACTCAACGTCATGGCGATAAAATGTTAGTTCAAAATCCGCCAATGCAAGCTTTAACTCAAAAAGAGTTAGATAGGGTTTATGCGTTGCCTTACATGCGAACATATCATCCAAGCTATGAAAAAGAAGGTGGAGTTCCTGCTATTGAGGAAGTTGAATTTTCAATTTCTCATAATAGAGGCTGTTTTGGAGCATGTAATTTTTGTTCAATTGCATTCCATCAAGGTCGTAAAATTACTTGCAGAAGTGAAAAATCAGTATTGCAAGAAGCTACTAACTTAACATACAATCCTAATTTCAAGGGATATATACATGATGTTGGTGGACCAACTGCAAACTTTAGAAAACCGTCATGTACAAAACAACTTGAGCATGGACTTTGCAAGGGCAAAAAATGTCTTGCACCAACACCTTGTAAAATGCTTGAATCTGACCATTCAGAATATCTATCATTACTTAGAAAGCTAAGAGAGATTAAAGGCGTAAAAAAAGTATTTATTCGTTCTGGAATAAGATACGATTATATGTTGCAAGACAAAAATGATGATTTCTTCAATGAACTGGTAGAACATCATGTAAGTGGGCAATTAAAAGTTGCACCTGAACATTGTAGCAATAATGTTTTAGATATGATGGGGAAACCACATATTGAGGCTTATCGTGAGTTTGCTAAAAAGTATTTTCAAAAAACAAAAGCACTTGGAAAAGAGCAGTATCTTGTTCCTTACTTGATGTCATCACATCCAGGAAGTACATTGAATGACGCAATTGAATTATCATTATTTTTGAAGACCGAAGGAATAAGGCCTGAGCAGGTTCAAGATTTTTATCCTACTCCTGGAACAATTTCAACATGCATGTACTATACTGGGATTAATCCATATACAAATGAAAAAGTTTTTGTAGCAAAAACTAAAGAAGAAAAGGCAATGCAACGTGCATTATTGCAATACTATAAACCAGAAAATAAAG
>DAMDCT010000076.1:0-880 GCA_032091455.1 Oscillospiraceae bacterium
TGAGAGTTATAGTGAATATATTGATGACCTTGCAAACTACTATAACACTGAAGTTTCTGAGGAATTCTTGAAATGCAGACGTAGATTTGCAAACATTCTTGCTGATGAATCATCATTAATGGAAATCGTTAAATTGATTGGTGCAGATGTTTTGCCTGATGACCAAAAGCTTGTTATTGAAACTGCAAAAGCAATCAGAATAGGATTTTTACAACAAAATGCATTTCATAAAGATGATACATATGTATTTAAATGATGAGTGCGCAAAACTTATTAAATCAGATGTTGCGTTATCAGAAGCAGTTGATTTAGGTCTTTTTGATATGCTTGCAGGTATGAAATACAAAATACCTAATGAAGATCCAGATGCATTTAAAAAGCTATATAGTCAAATAGATGATAATCTAAAAACTATACAAAAAATAAAAGAATAGCAGAATAGCATAAGTTTTAATATTTCATTACTCCACAATATTTACAAAGGTATTAGCCTTTTGGCTTAAATCTAGAAAGGCATGGTTTTATTTATGAGCTTACAGTTCATGGGATTAAAAGAAATTAACGGTCCATTAGTCGTACTTGATAATGTTACAGATGTTAGCTATGATGAAATGGCAGAGATATTTTTAGACGATGGCACAAAACGTCTTGGCCGTGTTGTTGAAATACAAGGTGAGCGTGTTGTTATACAAGTTTTTGAAGGTACTAATGGTCTTTCACTGAAAAATACACGTACTAGATTAACTGGAAAGCCAATGGAACTTGCACTTTCTAAAGATATTCTTGGTAGAATATTTAATGGTGCTGGCACTCCTATTGACGGACTTGGAGAAATATTTGCTGATAAACATATGGATATAAACGGCAAACCTTTAAACCC
>DAMDCT010000076.1:890-5990 GCA_032091455.1 Oscillospiraceae bacterium
GGTATTTCCTCAATTGATGCACTTATGACACTAATTAGAGGACAAAAACTTCCTATATTCTCTGGTTCTGGTATGAGCCATAACAAGCTTGCAGTTCAACTTGTTTGTCAATCACAATTAAGTGATGATAAAGATGAAAAATTTGCAATCGTATTTGCAGCAATGGGCGTAAATAACGACGTTGCCGACTATTTCAAACGAAGCTTTGAAGAATCAGGAGTTTTAGAAAACGTTGTTATGTTCTTAAATCTATCAAATGACCCTATTATTGAGCGTATACTTGCACCTCGTTGTGCATTAACTGCCGCTGAATATTTGGCTTATGAGCATGATATGAACATACTTGTTATCATGTCCGATATGACTTCTTATGCAGAGGCATTACGTGAATTTTCATCATCTAAAGGTGAAATTCCGGGAAGAAAAGGTTATCCAGGTTACCTTTATTCTGACCTTGCTTCACTTTATGAGCGTGCTGGAATTTTGAAAGGTGGAAAGGGTTCTGTTACTCAAATTCCAATCCTTACAATGCCTAATGATGATATAACTCACCCAGTTCCTGACCTTACAGGATATATAACCGAGGGACAAATTACATTGGACAGAAGCTTAGATCAAATAGGCATTTACCCTCCAATTGCTGTTCTTCCTTCCCTATCTCGATTAATGAAAGATGGTATCGGTGAAGGTTATACAAGAGCTGACCATAGTGCTGTTGCAAACCAATTATTTGCATCATATGCACGTGTTCAAGATGCAAGAGCATTAGGTTCTGTTATTGGTGAAGAAGAGCTTTCTAAAAGCGATAAAGCTTACTTAGAGTTTGGTAGAATGTTTGAACAACACTTCGTTTCCCAAGAATTTAATGAAAACCGTACAATTGAGCAAACACTTGAACTTGGTTGGGACTTATTAAGTCTATTACCTAAAGGTGAACTAAGCCGTATGGATGAAAAACTTGTTGAAGAAAACTTTGATCCAAAACGTGCAAACCGCTTTAAAAACAAGTAATAATTATTAATAGAAGGGGCATAATCATGGCTACTGCTGTATTCCCTACTAAGGGCAATCTTATTGCAACTAAAAAATCGCTTGTTCTGGCTAAGCTTGGCTATGACCTTTTAGACCGAAAGCGAAATATACTCATTCGTGAAATGATGTTGCTAGTTGAAAAGGCAAAATCACTTCGTGGTGAAATTGAAACTACCTATCAAAAAGCATATCTTGCACTCCAACGTGCAAATATTACACTTGGTGTTTGTGAAGAAATTGGTAAAGCAACAAGTATAGAAAACGGAGTTAGTATAACCTATCGTAGTGTTATGGGTGTTGATATTCCAGAAGTTTCATTAGTTTCAACTACAAATGATAATCAGTATGGTTTTTTCGAGTCAAACTCTCAGTTTGATATTGCATACCTTAATTTTAACAAAGCAAAAGAGATGACTGTAATTTTAGCTGAAGTTGAAAATAGTGTTTATCGTCTTGCTGATGCAATTAAGAAAACTCAAAGAAGAGCAAATGCTTTAAAGAACATCAATATACCTCGTTTTGAATCTACTGTTAAATTTATCACTAATGCGCTTGAGGAAAAAGAACGTGAAGAATTCACTCGTTTAAAGGTTATTAGACATACTAAAGATAAAGAAAATAAATAGGCACATAAGCAATCCCCATACAGAGGTATGGGGATATAATTGTATCTCCTATGTTCCCCCATTGGTAAATATTATAAATTTTAAAGTGTATTGACATAACGAATTAAATATGCTATATTATATACAATAAATATTTATTCATTATACATAATATATATTATAAATTCAAAAATTTACAATTAAATTTGGAGGACGCTATGAATAAGAAAATTAAATTTATATTGGGACTTGCATTATGCTTAACTATGTTAACTTGCAACAATGTTTTTGCAGACAATAGCTCAATAGATAAACCACACAAATACGATGATTGTTGCCTAGAAGAGGTATGTCAAAATATAAGTTTACGTGGTGGTGGTCTTTGTGGCAGATGTGGAAATTTAGGACTCAAAACAACTTTTTATGGTTGGGGTGATTGGACATTCACAGGATCTGAAGAACCATGTAGTCATGGGAAAAATGGTACCGATGCTATATATCATAGGCGTGGAGCTTATCGTTTACTTTGTTTTGAATGCGGATATGAAGAATACACATACCCTGTTGAAGCAAAACGAGTATGTTGGGGAAAATAAATCATTGTAATTATAATTTGTAGACAATTTCATCACATTAAAAGAGGCAGGAATTAATCCTGCCTCTTTTGTTATTATGATTTTTTTACTAAGGAGTACTGCTTGTAGCTGGTTGACTACTTACAATTGGACCACCATTGTATGAGTGAATTGAGCAAACTGGTAGAGGATTTGACTCTTTATAATACCCTATCTTCTTTGTTGGGCATCCTGAGTTTGCTTGCATACCACTTTCGGTACAATACTCATATTCTACAACACCTGTCTTATCTAGTTCAAACTTTGCAGGATTTCGACCTTTATGAATAAGTTCCATGACTTTTTTCCATACTCTTATTTGATCTAGTCCAACATCTTTTTTCTCATCAATAGTTTTATCATTATCATCAAAACCATATCTAATGCCACCAACATAATATGGAGTTAATCCCATGAACAACAAGTCTTTACGGTCGTTAGATGTACCTGTCTTACCTACTACTTCCCATTTATCCATTTTGGCATTTTTACCTGAGCCACTATCTACAACGTTCCAAAGACCCTTATTCATGATGAATGCAGTTTCTGGTGATATTACTCTGGTTTTTGCTCTCTTAGTTGTGTCAAGAATTACTTCGCCACTTGCATTGACTACTTTAGTATATAGTTTTGGCGCAGTATAATAGCCACCATTTCCAAATATTTGGTATGCTGCCGTTAATTCTGTCAATGTGCTACCACCATCACCTAAAGCTAAACTTGCCGCATTGACATTATTATGCGACCCTGTGCCTACAAGTGATTTAAGACCTAATTTATCATGTACAAAATCAAAGCTCACTTGAGGAGTTAATGCATTAACTATACGAACTGGAATTGTATTTTTTGATACTCTTAGGGCATCAATGATACTAATGTTTCCTTCGTATTTTTTATTGTAGTTATTAGGCCAATTAAGTTCTCCATCGGGTTTATTTTCTTTGTTTTGAACAGCTGAATCTTCCATAATCATTGACCAAGTTATTAAATCATGTTCAAATGCTGGTGTATACACTGCTAATGGCTTAATCGTAGAACCAGCAGGACGTTTAGATACCATTGCACGGTTAAGTATTCTATCACCTTCTTTAGGTCCTTTACCGCCAACGACTGCAACTATATTCCCATCATAGTCCATTATTGTCATATAAGCTTGGGTTTTATTTGTGACGTATTTTGTATTAAAGTTTGCTGGATTTGCAAAGAAATTCTCAAGTGTGTTTTGAGTGTCAATTTCCATTGTTGTGTATACACTCCACCCACTTGTATACAAAAGTTGTTTTGCATGGTCTTCATTATAGTTATACTCTTTTTGAAGATCAGCAATAACCTCATTGATAACGGAATCTGTAAAATAACTTTGATATTTCTTTGTTGGTTTTACAGTTTTATCTGATGATATTGCATTTGGGTTTGCCAACTTATATTCTTCTTTATAGGCAGCATCATGATCTGCTTGAGAAATTTTCTTGAACTCCAACAATTTATCAAGTGCATATTTTCTACGAAGATCATTTTTTTCTGGATGTTTATAAGGATTATAAGTTGATGGGCTCTTTGATATAACAGCAAGTATTGCACACTCGTTCAATGTTAATTCAGATACATCTTTATTGAAATAATATTTTGCACCAGCCTGAACACCTCTAATATTATTATCTAGAGAAATATAATTCAAGTATGATTCTAATATTTGTTCCTTTGAATAATTTCGTTCTAAGTTCATTGAGCCGATAATTTCTTTAATTTTTACATCAATTGTTCGATTAGTAATATCACCATTAATGTTTTTTATTAACTGCTGACTTATAGTAGACCCACCATACTCTTTGTCACCACCAACAACAGTTTTAATAATCATATTTGCAAATGCTGCAAATGTTCTTTTGAAGTCAACACCTGTATGTTCATAAAACCGTTGATCTTCCGTAAAAACTACGGCATCTTGCAAATTCTTTGGAATGTCTTGCAAATCAGCCCATATGCGATTTTCACCGCTATTTAACCGCTGTAAAGTTAAGATTTTGAGATGTTAAATCAATTACTGGTTCAGATTCAATAAATTCCATTACATAAATTGTTAAAGCAGTTCCAACTATGCAACCTGTAATAGTTAAAACTAAGATTGTTGTTAAAATAATCTTTCCAATAGTTAATAAAATACCTCTTGTTTTTCTTGAAGCTTTAGAAAGTTGTTTTTTATTTCTTTTATTTGATGTCTTGGGTCCGGTTCTTACTACCCTTGGGGTAGTTGTGCTTCTTTTATCCATACACTAAACCCTCCTTATTCAATTAATTATATCATACTTATATCCAATTTAAAAGTTAAAAATTTGTTACCTTATTAATTTCACAATTATATGTAAATGCATATAATATGTTGATTGTGTCCATAATAGCACTAATCCATTAAATATTCTATATTAAACTATAAATAATTATGACCATTTGAAAATTAAGTAATTTATTTTGAAAGTAGTGATGACGTGAATAAAACTAGGTATCGTATTACATTAATTGGCATTATTATACTAGTTATTATTGCCAGTATGTTTGCTGTTTATTATTCTAATACAAATAAAACTAATATAGAAGGAAAAGGTGTTGCCGCAGAAGAATATATGTATTACTTAAAAGAATATAATGGCCAAATTGGCATATTTAAAAGTAGTGAAAAGGAACCATATCAAATAATTGACGTATATATATATAACCTGCCTTCACTTGACCAGCAAGAACTTAAAAGTGGAATAATGGTGCAAGACGATGATAAACTCAGAATGATAATAGAAGACTATGAAAGTTAAATAACCTCCCATATGGGAGGTTATTTCTGCTATTTCGTATTT
>DAMDCT010000076.1:6000-12569 GCA_032091455.1 Oscillospiraceae bacterium
ATTCCCTCTTCACGCCATATTTTATTCATCATCTCATAACGTTTAAGGTCAAGCCCAGTGTATACACAGTTTGAAGTTGAGAAAATATATCCGTATCCGTCAGACATACCTTCTTTTAATGATCTGCGAACATCAGCTATTGCTTCCTCATCTGTACCTGTTTGAAGTAATCCACAGTTTACATTACCAATTGTACATATTTTATCTCCATATTTTTGACGAACCTCTTTTAAACTCATTGAACCTTGTGGGTCAATTGAATGAAGAGCATCTGGTGCACATGCAACAATTTGGTCTAAGATTGGGTTAATGTTTCCGTCAGTATGTTTTATTGAATAGAAACCTAAATCACGATAAGTTTTTACTGTTTCCTTTAAATATGGTGCTACTAATTCAGCAAATACTTCTGGGGAGAAGAAAGGATTAACATTAAAACTGTAGTCAGAACAAAGTGCAAAACCATCTAATAAGCCTGTTTTAGAAAGTGCATTTGCAACCTTATATGATCTTTCACCCCATGCTTTTTGTTGGTCATGAATTTTTTCTGGTTCCTCGTACATTTGGCATGTAAATTCCATCATTGATTCACCATCAGGTATTCCACATGTTGTGTCGCCATGCATCATTAAGAAATATTCATTGCCACTCTTTTCTCTGATTGTTTCTAATAACCATTTAACGTTATCAATATCACCTGGGTTTGGGTGAACAAATATTGCATCATGATGATATTTTTTTGCAATTGCTATATAAATATCAGCCATATCCTCGATTTGAAGTTTCTTTTCTATTTGGGACATCTGATTCCATTGTTCATAGAATCTATGTGATGGATGAACCTTTCCTAAAACTTCCATTGTAAGGAAAAATACAAGCTCAAAATGAGGAACATGTCCCTCTATTTTCTCTCGTCTTAGTGCCGCTGAAAATCTTTCTCTTCCTGTCATTTGCATATACCTCCAAATTAATAATAAAAGTCACATTACCCTACGTTAGAATATACTACATAACATTTAAAATGTAAATATCAATTGTTATTGTTAGCTGATAATTACAATATATCATAAATAAACAACAAATATTAAACCCATAACTACAATATACAATTGACTTAAACTAAATTTCAAGTACAATTATTATATAATACATTAAATTAAATACATAAAATCTAAAATAAAAGGGGTAGGTTTAACATGAATACTAATGAATTAATAGACTTCACAAATGACAATAACCTAAATTCCACATTCACAAGACTTTATGGCTCTGACAGTGAATGCACAAGACAACGATACATCAATTGCATTAACCAATTCAAAATAAACTTTGGTGAAAGGCACAGTGTAGAATTATTTAGCGCACCTGGAAGGACTGAGGTGGGTGGAAATCATACTGACCATCAAAATGGTCGTGTACTAGCTGGTGCTGTTAGTCTTGATATAATTGCATGCGTTAGTAAAAATGATAATAACACAATACGTGTTTTATCCGAAGGATATGACGTGTGTGAAGTATGCCTTGATAATTTATCCGTTATTGAAAATGAAAAAAATACCGCCTCCGCTTTAATTAGAGGAATAGCTTCAAGAATTATGGATTTAGGCTATAATGTTAGTGGATTTGATGCCTATACTACATCCAATGTGCTTTGTGGTTCTGGGCTGTCATCTTCTGCGGCTTTTGAAGTTTTAGTGGCTTCTATTGTAAATGAGCATTTTTGTAATGGAGAACTATCGCCAGTAGATCTTGCAAAAATATCTCAATATGCTGAAAATATTTATTTTGGAAAGCCTTGTGGTTTAATGGATCAAACTGCATGTGCAGTTGGCGGATTTGTTGAGATTGATTTTGAAAATCCAAAATCACCAATAGTCGAAAATATACAATTTGACCTTGAAACTAATGGATATAAATTAGTTATAGTTAACACAGGAGCAAACCACGCCGACCTTACAGACGACTATTCAAGTGTACCTGCTGATATGAAAAGTGTTGCAAAATGTTTTGGTAAAGAGTTTCTTCGCGAGGTTGACGAAGATGTATTCTTTGAAAGTGTTTGCTCATTAAGACATAAAGTAAGTGATCGAGCAATACTTAGAGCTATTCACTTTTTTGGCGATAATTCACGTGTTTTAAAACAAGCTTCTGCATTAAAAGAAAATGATATTAACTCTTTTTTCGCTGAAGTTAATGCTTCTGGAAACTCATCTTACGACTATTTACAAAATGTATATAGTTCACATAATCCACTTGAGCAAGGCATCTCACTAGCTCTTGCACTTACAAAACGTTTTCTAAATAATAATGGTGCTTGTAGAGTACATGGTGGTGGGTTTGCTGGCACAATACAGGCTTATATACCTATTAATCAAGTGAATGATTACATTAGTACTATGGAAGTTGTATTTGGTCATAATTGTTGCTATGAATTGAACATAAGAAATGCTGGCGCAATAAAAATCATATAAAGTTAATATTTTGCTTGCATTTATAATTAATATATAGTAAAATCGATTTGTAATATAACTTTACAATTATGAAACAAATGGAGATTAATACTATGAATAGAAAATTAATGCTTGCTCCGTATATAACGGAAAATTCAGTTGATAGAGTTAGAGTTAGTGATATTATGAGAATGACACACTTAAATATAGCCTTTGCTCATGTTAAAGATAGTGTTGTTCATATTGCTGATTTAAAACTACTTGACAGAATTGAGATTTACAAACGAATTAATCCAGACCTGAAAGTTATCCTTTCTATTGGAGGATGGAGTGCAGATGGATTTTCACAAGCCGCAATGACTCAAGAAGGCCGAGAAACATTTGCAAAAACTGCAATGGCAATCGTTACTAAATGGAATTTCGACGGAATGGATATTGATTGGGAGTATCCTTGTAGCGATCAAGCTGGCATTGCTTATGCACCGGAGGATAAAGAAAACTTTACTCTATTACTTGAAGAACTTAGAAAAGAACTTGATACTCATGGCGAAGTTATCAATAGAAAATATCTTCTTACTGCAGCAGTTGGTGGAGAGCAATATTTCATTGATGGAACTGAAATGGACAAAGTTGCAAAAATCCTTGACTATGTAAATCTTATGACATATGACCTTCGTGGTGGTTTTACAGATGTTACAGGGCATCATGCAAACTTAGGCCCTCAAACTGGGGATGAAAATGGACCTAGTGCAGTTAGAACTATAAAGCTTTTCCATGATGCAGGTGTGCCTTATGATAAGATGGTTCTTGGTGCAGCTTTCTATTGTAGAATGTGGACTGGTGTATCTTCAACAGAAGATAATGGCTTAGGCAAAAAATCATCTACAATGGGCACTGGTGGTGGAGATTTTGATGTGCTTAAAGCTAATTATATTAACAAAAATGGCTATACTCGTTATTTTGACGAACAAGCACAAGCACCATACCTATTTGATGGAAAGAACTTTATTTCATATGAAGATGAAGTTTCTATTAAAGCTAAATGTGATTACGTAAAAGAGCATGGCCTTGCTGGTATGATGTACTGGGTATATGGCGCATCTGATTTATTCGATGTAATGGCAGATAACTTAGATTAATACTAAAAAAGCACATAACTGGTTTTCAGTTGTGTGCTTTTTTATTTTATTGCATTTTAAATATTTTTGCGTAGTATGCTTGAGCTTTATGTTGTTTAAAATCTGCATAGCCTACTATTCGTGGCATTCCAACATGCACTTTACTGCCTACATGTCTATAGCCAAGCCAACAAAATGGAATTTTTGTAATTATGTCATTCCCGTTTTCTACTCTAATTGTTTTGAATAATCTTTTATTATATGACTTTTTAAATGCTGCATTCCCTACCCTTGGACAGCCGAATAGAGATACTTCATAATCTTTTCGAGGATAATTATATTGAAGGTCTATTGCACAAAGACATGCTAGCGCCGCACCATAAGAATGCCCTGATACGCATATTCTATCAATATCATCATTAATATACGAATGGATTACATCACGTACATCCTTACATTTATATGTATCTAAGAAGCCACTATGCACACGGATTTTTGATTCGTTGTTACCATACGGAATAATTTTTCTACAAAACCTTAAATCTGTAATTACATCCTTAAAAGAGTCCGTTCCTCTAAATGTAATCAGCATAATATTATTCGATATTCTTATAAAAGCTTGCACATCTGATTTTTCACTATTAATTTCTATTAAGGTTTCATTTGGTCTTATGGATTGATATTTTCCATACGATTGACCTGCGCTTTCAAGCATTGATAGTAGTAGCGGTTTATTCATATATATCACCTTCACAAACATACTATGATTAGTGATTGTGAAGTGACACAAAATAAAACAGGTGTACTAATTGTAGTACACCTGTTTTATTTTAGTTATTCGGAAATGGAATTGTCCATATAAGGCACGCTTGGATTTACTGGTTTATTATTATCACCTAATTTACTGCCGAGAAAACCAGATAAAACAGATTGTAAATCAACACCAGTTGACTCTTTAAGTCCATCAGTTACTTGTGTTACTGTACTCATAATATCTTTCATTAGTTTTGCTGAATTACCCTCTCCGTACATTATAATCTTATCAACCTTTGAAAGTGGCTCTGCGGCATTTTTCACTACTTCTGGTAGTGCATTAAAGTACATTTCTAATACAGCCGCTTGACCCATCTTTGTCATTGCTTCAGCTTTCTTTTCAATACCTTCTGCTTCCGCTAGAGCTTTCGCTCTAATTGACTCAGCTTCTGCTAATCCTTTAACACGAATACCCTCTGCTGATTGTTCTTGAGCATATTTTTCAGCCTCAGCACGTGATTTAAGTGCCTCTGCCTCTTGTTGAACTTCATATTTTTTAGCCTCGGCATCTCTTTGACGCTCATATAATTCAGCGTCAGCATATTGCTGTTTAGCAAATCTTTCAGCTTCAGCTTTTTTCTTTACTTGCGCATCTAGAGTTTTTTCCATAACTTCTGATTCTTTTTGTTTTAGCAATATTTCTCTTTCTTGTTTTGCTATGTTTGCATCTGCCGTTGTAATCTCAATGAATTTTCTTTGTTCTTCTTGTTGTATCTTATAAGCAGAATCAGCAGTAGCCTGTATAATGTCTTCTTCTTTTTTAAGCTCTGCTCTTTTAATTGCTAATTCATTATTTTTGATTGATATTTCCCTGTCTGAATTTACACGAGCATCATTTGCTTCTTTTGCAGCTTGTGATTGCGCTTTGGCAATTTCTTTTTCACTCTCTGCCCTTGAAATTGCAGCATTTTTTTGAATTTTAACAATATTATCAACACCAAGATTTTCAATAACGCCGTTGTTGTCAACAAAATTTTGTACATTAAAGCTAACTATATCAAGACCCATAGCCGCTAAATCTGGAGTAGCATTTGATTTTACTAAGTCAGCAAATTTTTGCCTATCAGAAACCATTTCTTCTAAATTCATTTTTCCGACAATTTCTCTCATATTACCTTCAAGGACTTCTCTTGCAACCTGTGCTATGTAATCAGATCTTTTATTAAGAAAGTTTTGAGATGCTAATTTTAGCTTATCATCCGCATCACTAATCTTCACATTCACTGCGGCATCTACTTTAATATTAATATAATCTGCTGTTGGAACTGCATTCAATGTCTTAACATCAATTGGGATTAATTGTAAACTTAATTCATCTTTTTTCTCGAAAAAAGGAATTTTAACACCTGCTTTACCAATTAAAACTTTTGGCTTTTTCCTTAACCCTGAAATTATAAACGCCGTATCTGGAGATGCTTTTACATACCCTGTTACTAAAATAATAAGCACCAAAAGAACAATTACAGCAACTGGGATGATTGCTCCTAAATTTTCTGTTATGAAATCTAACATTATTAACTCTCCTTAAAATTTATATTTGACAACATTTGACTATATGATAAATAATAACAACTAATTCGACAAAAGTCAAATTTTGATATAATCATATAACAATTCTAATTATATGATCCCTACTAGCAGAAAAACAGGTGTACTTTTAATCGTACACCTGTTTTGATATTTCATTTATCTTATTAGAAGAATCTCTTTAATAGTCCTGCAAATGCTTTGCCGTGTCTTGCTTCATCTTTACACATTTCATGCACTGTATCATGGATTGCATCATAGCCTAATTCTTTTGCACGAGTTGCAATTTGTTTTTTACCTTCGCAAGCGCCATGCTCAGGAGCAACTCTTAATTCAAGATTTTTCTTTGTTGAGTCAGTTACAACTACACCTAGTAACTCACCAAATTTTGCAGCATGTTCTGCCTCTTCAAAAGCAATTCTTTTATAAGCCTCTGCAATTTCAGGATAACCCTCACGGTCAGCTTGTCTTGACATTGCAAGATACATTCCAACCTCTGTGCATTCGCCCATGAAGTTCATTTCTAAACCCTCTCTAATCTCTGTATCAACATCACTTGCAACGCCGATTTTATGCTCATCAGCATATGCCATTTCGCCTTCAGCTTGTTCATTAAACTTTGATTTAGGTGCTTTACATTGTGGACAGAATTCAGGAGCGCTAT
>DAMDCT010000077.1:0-7831 GCA_032091455.1 Oscillospiraceae bacterium
TGCCCTTTTCACTTCCATATGATTTTGTTACTCCTGCATTTGGCTGTGCAGGGATTGCAACAAAACTAAGTTCATATGCATCTGTTGCATTTTCAAGTCTGAAGTGAGCTGTCTTTCCTTCATAATCTCGCCCACCATAATGGTCGCACCATGTTCGCCTATTATCCGTTCCACATATTGAGCAAACAACAGATTTTATGCTACAGCTCACACTTGCCTCTTTTTTAATACCTGCATCAATTTCTGCTATAAGGTCCTTGTTTGTTTCTGTGCGCAGCATATAGCAATATGAAATTAATTGTGTGTATTGTTCCCCTGTAGAAGCCATCTTATCACCTGCTACAAGCTCAGTGCGGTAAATTCTAGCCACCTGGTTACTTGATTTAGCCATATGATCACTAATAACAGTTTTACCATCAAACAATTCAGCCAGTTGTTTTAATGTAGCAATTGGAAACACTTCAAATACTCTGTCAATTTCATTATCACACATTGCAACTTTAAAAGCATACACTTCATCGGTTGTAAGTTCCTTAATTGAATGCGTATTAATTAACTTTAATTCTTCTTTTGTTAAAGTTAATCCTGTAGCTTTTGCTGCCTTTTTAACTGCATTATCCAGTTTAATCACCTTCCTTTTTGTCATATTGCTTCCCTGCCATTTTAACAGGTATTACGTTGCCATTTGCAAGTAACACATCTCCACCATCTTGACTTGATAAGTCAAGTAATGCTCGTGCCTCATTTGGTGTGTAAATACTATTTTGTACAGCTTGTGATAAGCTTTCCAATTGCGTTTTCAAGTCTGCTCTAAGGATAACGGCAACATTAAATTTAAACCCTAATCCACTTTGTCTCTCCCCATCAGTCAGCAACTTGTAATTAAGCTCCTCTTCATACTGTTTTAAAATATAAAGCAACGTATCAACATAAAATGCTAGTTGCTGAGCTTCTGCACTTGCATAGCTTGATTTTTCATAATCATTAATTTGATTAGGTTTAATTCCAAATGCACTTGCAATTTGCAACGCAGAATATTTTTTGCATTCTATAAACTGCCCATCAGTAAGCTTTATATTAAGCGGTTGAAGGCTCGTTCCAATTGGAATGGGAATAAGGTTTTTTACATCAAGTTCTTTTCCTGTTGCATAATTTTCTAACCCTGTTACAAACTTTTTAACATTTGGATCACTTAAAGAACCAGTATATTGCACTACTGCTTTTGCTGTAAATCCGTTTTCATACAGCTTGTTAAGCATACTTTGTGCTTTGAGATTTCCCTCAATAGTACTTTTTAAAATATCCTTAACTGCAAGCCCCTTAATACCATCAAAGCTTGTTGAAGTTCTAAAATGTAATATTTCTTCACTGCTAAATTTATATCGTTTCCCAGTTTTGCTGTGTGAATAGATATACCACAAATTAGGTACACTAGATAAAAGCCCTGCATCATCATACCATACCTCAACTTGTTCGCTTTCTAGTATCCAAAGTTTTGTGCTCAAGCCTACTCCAGTAATTAAACAATACGCATTGCCAAAATGATTACGATTATATTCTACTGTGCTCCAAAAATGTGTGCTTGTCATATATGGATTAGGTCGGTCTTTTAAAACAGTGTAAAGAGGATGATCCCTTGCTTTTTGAATGCCTGCCTTGTCACTACTTCGTAAAAGTTTTAGCGGAAGTTTTCCCAAACTCTCCCCAAGGACTTTTAGACAAGAAAAGTATGTAGCCTCAGATAATCGTTTCCCTGTTACTCCATTTAAGTTCAAAAAATCCACAAGTTGTGCAAGTGTTACGCTTTGCGTTGTATCTAACTCCTTGTTTTTTGTCCACGGAAATAACTTCAATTCATTTTCACCCCCTCTCAAGCAAAGAAATTACCACCCCATTTGTTCCAAATAATTTTCCATGGCTTTATCTAAATTTACACCGCCTTCATCTCCTAGTTTCATCATTGCAACATGACTATCAACACAAGCATCAACAGGGTCAATCCGTTTACATTTTGCTGTTGGTTCTTTATCAACCTTTATTTCTCCAAATGAATTTGCAACAGTCTTTGCATTAATAAAGCTCCAAATAAACAAACTATTGTGTTTGTCATATAAAAAGTCACCTGATTTAATAGCAAGCTGTATATCACAAGTTGCATCATTAAGGAATTTAGCCGATTGCCTTATTTCAAGCAAAGGACAGCCGAACTCTTCTAAATCTGCTAATATTGCATCTGCATTATGTGGATCGTAACCTATCCCCAAAAATTCAAGTTCATATTCTTCTTGTAAATCTCTTAAATGTTTTATAATGAATTTAAAGTCATTTTTATAATCGCACTCGCCTCCTGTTACAGTAATTAATTCTTCACGTTCCCACACATCATATGGTGCAAGGTCCGTTTTTATATGTTCATATAATCTAGCACGTGGCATAAATGAGTGGGAATATTGAAAATACTTATTTTTCATATCTTGAACAAACTTAAATTCAAGATTTAGTGTTGTGAGGTCACCACCACTTGATAAATCTAACCCAACAAAACACTTTTGCCCTATAAAATCATTAAGAGTTAGATCACTTGAACAATTATTAAATACATCTACATCTATGAATTGGTTATCTGCTTTTTGCACCCACATGTTAAGACACTTTGTCATGAAGTCGGCAAAATCCATGCCCCCTGTGTCTTTTGCCGTCTCTGCATCTCTACGTAACTGTTCTATTCCGCTTTCGGTTTGAGCTAATAATGGATTGCATTTAATCCAGTTTGCTTCATCAAATGGATCATCTTCCTTATCCATTGAATAAATATCAACAAAAAAGTCCTCTGCATTTGCAGATCCATTTAAGATGTTACAACAATATGTATCCATCTCGTAACAAAAACTATTTAAATTTCTACCCCTAGTTGTAATCATTGAGGTAAGCGTTTCATCCAGTGCCCTAGTACCGTTATAGAGTGCTTTATAAATAGAGTTGTCTTTGTGTTGATGTATTTCATCTATTGAATTAAATATACCTCTAAATCCATCATCAAGTGAGCGCTCTTTTGATAAAGCTTCAATTGTACATTTAGTTGTCAAGGATGTAATAAGTGTTTTGTACTCTTGTACTTGAAACAGTTCACTTAAATCATCATCAATATTAATAAACTTAGCCATCTCTGTCCAAGCTAATTTTGCTTGAGCATGTTTTGTTGCAGCAGTAAACAACTTACCATAGTTGTAATTACCAAAGCCAGCAATATATGTTCCTGTAATACCATTTTCAAAGGTTTTACCATTTTGCCTTGCTACCGATTTGTATTTTCTTCTAAATCGGCGAAACCCTCGTAAGTTATACCATCCCATTGGTACACCTAAATCAAAGCATTGAAATTCATAAAGACATAAAGGTTTTGGTGTGTTACCTTCTGCAATTGTTAGTGTTTCAGCAAACTCTATTATTTCCTGTGACTTATCTGCATTCCATATATACGGAAACTCATCTGTTCCCTGCCGTTTTAAATCATTTAAATGTCTTTGGCAAGCTTGGACGTGTGTTTTTCCTGCAACAATTTCTCCACGAACAACAGCTTTAGCATACTCCGTTGCACGGTCTATCATTATCCCACACCACTCTTTTGAAACTTGGTGAATTTATTTTCTTTTGGCTTATCATTTGTTTTAGGAACAATAAGCTTGCATCTACTTGAAATTGTTAAGCCTAAATCACTTGCAGAAGCTCTGCACTGTTTAAAAGCCTTATCTTGTAATGCCATTGCCTTTTCTAACATTTGAAAATCATGTACGGTAACAATAACAGATGACCTTAAATCAACCATATCACTAAATTGAATATAATTATCTTTAGATATAATAAATTGAGCCAAAGAAAAACAGTCCAAATTGGTCATAATTCCAATGTCTTTTAGTTGTTTTGCTATCAATTTAAACTCTTTTTTTTGCTCATTATTTAGAAAATTTGGTGGTTTGATTTTGTCACGGTAATTTCAGCTTTTGTAAGATGTTTGTTTCCCTTAGCTTCCAACAACTGAATTGGCTGCTTTGCCCTGCCCACTTCATCACCTTCTCTCAATACTCAATAAAGGGAGTTTTTGCTGAGTTATACTCCCATGTGCGGTGAACGTTTATCCACCTAATACTTTTTTATAGCCCCCTGGGGGTATACCTTAGCAAAACCGTCCATGACGCTTATTGTGACACTTTTTACATAGTGCTTTTAGATTAGTAAAATCTAATCTTCTATCCCAATTATTTGACACCTCTTCCATGTGGTGTACTTCATCTGCAATGGATATTTTGCTTTGTGCCTTACAGTCCTCACACATATATCCAACACGTGCAAGCTTTATAGAACGGAGTGCCTTCCATTCTTTTGATTGATAGAAAGATGTAGTTTCTTTATTTCTTTGTTTATCATAACGTTGGTTGCGTTTACGTTTATCAAGTGTTACATCTTCATCTACTTTAGCTTGGCAGGTTGAACAATAAGTCTGTCCGTAAGGTATGACACGCTTGCATCTGCTGCAAAGTTTTGTTAGCATATTGTTTTAACCTACTCTCTTGTGAAGTATCATAAATACAGCGTGGCAACCAACAATAGTTTGTGCCACATAGTTTCTTTTGATTATGCATACAGGTCGTACACTTGTTGTTAGCTTGTTTGATTGTGGTCACCTCCTTAAAAATGGGTATAAGAAAACCAACTACCTTTTTGATAGTTGGTTTAAGCATACTATGTATTATTATTTAGTTACAAAATTCTTTACTCGTTTGAATTAATTTATCAAACGCACCTATATCGTTATCAAGAATTGGTTTATACAGTGAATCGTTACAAACAGTTATAACTTCTGACTTGAACATCAATTTAAATCTGTTCTTATTTATTGAACGATTCTGATACATTATACATGCAATGTTAAGTGCATTAACATAATCTTCAATTAACGGGTCAAACATTAGTTGATTTCTTCTAATTTTTCGTTTGTCCAATTTACTACAATCATACAAAGCATTATCAAAGTTAATTTTTGCTTGGTGTATGTTTGAAAACAAAGATATTTCTAAATTTCTTTTATTATCAGAAATTGTTTTAAATACAGCAAACAAAGATATTGATATAGTTGTTACTGTCAGTGTTATATTAATGATTAATTCTAAAATATTAAAACTTTGCTCACTCATAACTATTTTCGTCCAATCAATATTTTTGCACCATTAGTAGTTGTTGAACATGACTCAAGTCTTCTACTAGTTCGACATCTTCCAACGTGTCTTAATACACTTCCATCAATTTCAGGAAGACTTTTTTTATATCTTCTCACTAATTTATGTGCACAATTGTGTGATGACTTTCTTGCCCTAACTACAATCAATTTTTTGTCCTCATTATTAATCATACTTATCACTCCATAATAATATTTTATTTAATATTACTACAATATGTAAAATAATTCAACATCTATTTTGAAGTACATAAAAGAGCAACCACACTTTTACATGTAGTTGCCTCTTACGCAATATTTAATAATACTATTATATACCCTTGTTTTTGATTTGTCAGTACCGTACTATCTGTAAACAAATTATGAACGTACAACAATAATTTATATATTAATTATTGTATTTTAGTTTCATCTCTAACACCATTAATAAATAATTTAAATAATCTAAACATTAAATATATACTCATTATTATCATTGGAAAAATTGTTGATGGTATTATATTTATAATATATGGACTAAACTTCCCTAATATAGTTTGTATAAACGAATAGTGACTATATACAAGTATAGCTATAAAAGTTAAAATTATAGTCATTATTGCTATAATTCCGCTTGCTGTAAAGTAATTCATTAAGACCATTAGTTCTGTCTTAGTTTTAATTTTTTTATCTATGCGTTTACTCATTTGATTTATAAATTTTCTGCCATATAAAGTTGATATTGCAGTAATATAAAAACCTAATAGAATTGAAATAACAGTAAGTGTACTTTCAAGTATTGAACTTACATCTATTTTCAATAAATAGAAAACGAGGAAAGTGAAAATAAACACAAAAGACAAACATATTTTATCTTTTTTATACATGTTTTCAGCTCCTTAATTTCTGTAAAACTTTTTTCAAAACACCTTTGGTATCATATAAGTTATTATCATCTGCAGCCACATTTATACTTATAGTTTTAACGTAATTTTGCGAATCAAAAGTCTGCTCGAATTTTTCGTCACCATACCCACTTATAACTAAATTTTCAATTTTACCCGATCTGTGCTTTTCAAAAATTTGTTTTATCCAATCAGAACCAGTTTTTTCAATTAAGGCTGACTTATAACTTGCCTTAATATATAAACTATCTGGATAATCCAAACCGAAGTTATCATTAGCACTATCATATATATCTTTTTTTTCTTTGAAAAAGTTGTCACGATCAATAAAACTTATTTCTGAAACTTCGCGAATATGTCCTACAAATTCATCAATAGACTTATATATATTTTTTATACATACTTCCTGTTGACACGCATTGTGTAAATATTCAACTACTATTGATTTTTTATCAGCATTAGATAAATAAAGTATTGATGTATTAAAGTCATATAATCCAAAAAATTGATGTCTAAACTCCAATTGATTTTTTGATTTTGGGTTTTTAGTTATTATATGAGTCTTCTCATCCATAACTTCTTTATTATATGCTTTATGATTTTCAAATAAAACACTCATCCAATAATAGTTTTCATCTTCATTCATCTCGTGAGTAAAATTATAAGTATAATTTTTTGATGAATGGTATTGTGGAATTCCATTTAAAATATTTTTATACATCTCAATATTTGGTCTTTTTCCATCAACTAACAAATCATAGTTTTTAAAAAGCAAAGCCATTTCAAGCACTTCCTTAGTTATGTTATATTGTAATAATATCACACAACTAAATTTAAAACAATCAAAATTGAATTTATAGTTGCTAATTTTTTAAAATCTATATCTTTATCACTTTGTTTAGTATTGCAATGATTGCCGCTTTGGTTAGGACTGTTGAACGATACTGATAGTATGTAGTCCTTGTTATATGCATTGCCGTACTAACCTGCTCATCATTGTATTGATGACGGAACACTAACAGGATGAACTTCATCATCTCTTTATCATCTTTGCATTTGATTAGCAGTTCATCAAAGATTGTGTCCCAATCATCAGCGCTCTCATACTTTTCGCTTATTTCGTCTATTCTTGCCTTTGATGGCTTATGTATGCTTGAGGATTGTACTCTTGGTGTTGAGTAGTCCATTGCTCCTATACCATTTGGTAGCTTAGACCCTCCACCCAATTCATAGTCTATTAAATCTAAAGCCTCTTGTAATGTGATTGATTTCTCTTTTTTATTATAGTACCAGTAGAATTGACGTGCGACCTTTGCCATTACTTCACGAGAAAATACTTGCATGAATACCTTTCCCTTGTTTTGCCATTATGTCATTGTGTCTAACCTGCTCAGTGTATATATCTTGCTACTGTGTTTTGCGTCTGCATCCTATTTCTGCTCTAACAATATATAGCGGTATAATTCCAAATAAAAACCAACCTGTGTATTTAACACTACTTTGTTTATTTCTATACCAATTCTTTTGATAAATCATTGTTCTTTTCACACTCCTTTACTGGCAATTTATATAATGTGTGTCCTTTTAAATCTTTGTAACTGTCACATATAAAATCTTGTGCAACTGCTGTTTTAAACACCTCACACCATAAAAGCATTTTGCGATTTTTACCTCTACCCTCATAACCAACAATTCTACCACCATGAATGCAAGT
>DAMDCT010000077.1:7841-10568 GCA_032091455.1 Oscillospiraceae bacterium
AAATATCACCCTTTATGATTTTATGTAATATTTATGCAGTTAGTCATTTTACTTTACTGGCTCGTAGTCGTATGCAAGCCACGTTACTCCATAATTCTCAAATTTGAATGGTCTTATATTTTCTCTATGCCAAAATTCTTTTTTAAACAAATCAACCGATTTTACTATTTGCCATTCTCCAATTAATTATTCATTAAAACTTAATTCACCAGTAAGGATAAATACAGGCTTACCCACTCTATCTTTTAATTGCTCCAAAGTAAGAGGTGGGTTTAGTGGTGTTGCTCGTGTGTTCCATCTATCAATAGCTTCAGCAAAATTATACACAACAATGCTTGGCTTAACTGGGCATTTCATGTTTTCGCACGATATTGCTATTAAATCCACATCGCTAAAGTTTAGAGTAACGGTAGGCTTAATTCCACACCACGGACAAGGTATTAAATCATTAATAGTTGTTTCATTCATTGTCTTACTCCTTTCGGCTCGTGGTCGTAAATATCTCTTGAAGTTAAATCCTCTAACCATTCCCAGCCATAGTAAAAACCAATGACATATCTATCACCTTTAACCCCTATAACTCCGTATGCTTTATTTCTTTTGCACCATACAGGCTTACCCACTCTATCTTTTAATTGTTCTATTGTAAGAGGTGGGTTTGGTGGTGTTGCTTTATAGTCATTATTCCCACAACCTAATCCTCTATTGATAAATGTAAACCAATCATTTTCTGTTAAATCATAGCTTTCTAATAAATCAACTAGTGAATTTCTTTGGCATTCTCTTTCAACCATTCTACATACAGTTTCCATTTTTTCATTACTCATTATCTTCACTCCAATCTAATTTTTGACCGCATTCTTTACAAGAGCTTGTATTCTCGCTTTCAACAAACAAATCAATAAATAACCCCTCATACTTTTCTAAAACTTCATTTAATGATTTTTCATCTAGTTTTATGACTTCTGACTCACACTCGAATATTCTATGTCTATCATATTCAATCAAAAAATAATATCCTGCTTTCTTTCGTAACGCAATATTTAATTCATGCTCTCCATCACATAAACGACATATTGTCCTGCATCTTCGTTTGCAATCAAATTGAGTGTAGTACCATTTCTCTTGCTTTTTCTCATAGTCAAGCTTTGAAAATGCAAGCTTTTTGCAGTAATCATCAAAGATTTTGCGAACAAATGTTGTTGACTTTGTTTTTAATATATTTTGCAGTTTTTCTATATCATTCATCACCACTCACCTCACTTTCAAGCCATTCCCTTAACCGTTTCAATCCTAGTCCAGTACTCTGCTTATTTAGATATAAGAAAGATACCATTTCATCTATATCCATTTTTTTAATGCTATCAGCAATGGTTATCTTATTAGCTGATTGGTTTTGAACCTGCTCATTAATTGGAGGAGTATGTGCCTTTTGCTCTTTTACCTTTGCATGTGATACTGTTCCAATGTCCTTTAACCTCTCATGTATTTGAACCTGCTCAACTGGTGGCAACTTTGCCATCTCATATGCAGTGGAGAAGTTAATCTTGCCATCTTGAAACTCTTGTTTTAAATCTTTTTGCAGATTGTTATTAATGCAGTCCATCTGTGCCACCTTAGTTTTAGATACCTGCATTGTATCAGCAACAATATCTCGTAACCTACCAGGGATTTTAACACCGTTTTCTTTCGCCTGCATTAATAATGCCTTTAGCCTTGAGGCTTGTTGTGTTCGCTCATATTCTGATAAGTCACGTGCTGTACTATTTGCAACAATTAACTTAATCTCACTCATGACCTCATTTTCTTGATGAACTACTTTACATGGTGCAAGTGCATACTTATTATGACCATCTGCAACAAGCTTTTTCAATGCTAACAACCGTCTATGCCCACTTTTTAATATATTGGTTCCGTCTGCTATTCTCTCTACAAAAAGATTATGCATTAACCCACATAGTAAAATTGTATCTGCAAGCTCATCAATCTCTTTGAGTGAATAAAAGTTCTCTTTTGATGAAGTTATTTCACCAATTGGGATTAATTCAATATCTTCCGTTGAACTTGACCTGCTCTGTGTTGTACTGGGTTCAACTTTAAGCAAATCAGATAAACTAAACTTAGCCATCATGTCACCCTTTCATTGTGTCAGATTCTGACACATTTATTTTTGCAGATACTCATTTACAAAGTTAATGTAGTCAATTGTTGCAGTGCACTTTTTAGAGTGGAGTAATAAAGGCATATGTGTAAATGTGCTTTCATCAACCTTTACCGTTTTGCGAATATGTGTTGAAAAAATTGGATAGCTAGTGTTATCGTGTAAATGCTGTTCACCTTGATTGTTTATACTGCTTTGCTGAAACATTGTAACAAGACAGCCTATTAAACTTATTTTAGGGTTTAGTCCTCTTACATCCTCAATCTGCTCATTTAATTGTTTTAGCCCATCAAAGGCAAACCTATCTATTTTTATTGGAACAATTACATCATCAGTTGCTATTAATGCATTAACCACACTCATATTTAAATCAGGTGCATTATCTATTATGCAATAGTCATAATCAGCTTGTACACTTTGGAGTGCGTCACGTAGGCGAGTACTGCGAGATTGTGAGGTTTCAATCAATAGCCTTTGATTTGCAGTAAGTAAATTCATATTAGCGGTTATTAAGTCAAGTCCATCAAACTGCGTATGCTTTATTACCTGCCCAATACTTATATGTT
>DAMDCT010000077.1:10665-12384 GCA_032091455.1 Oscillospiraceae bacterium
GAACAGTAGTAAGAATATGTGCAAGGTTTATAGCAGTGATGGTCTTAGCCACCCCACCCTTTAGGTTAATAATTGATATTGTTTTCATTGATGTCACTCTCCTTTTTGTTTTTAACCAAATTTTAATGGGCTTTCAATAACCGTCCTTTTCTTTCCTGCATTAGATGATCATATATAACCTCTTGTGCAATATGCTTTGCTTTAACCTTACCAATGTCTTTATCAATAGCAACGGACTCTATAAAATTCATACTCAATCCGCTCTCAAATTTTTGTATGATTTGCTTTTTTATCTTATTATCAATACTCCTCATGTCATCACGTCCTTAAAGTTTAGGAACAGTGTCCCAATAATTATTAAGTTCATTAATATCTAGTGAACCACTTTTATGATCTGCTGTTTTTTCGTTGCCTTTTAGTGGATACACTGATTGCCAATTATGCAAGATTGCCTCTTCAAGTAGTTTAATTTTTAAAATATTATCATCCTTTGCAAGACTATCAAGTTTATTAATAATCATCTGCTTTGCCGTATCTGTTGATAATGGCTTTTTGATTGATTTTCTCATTTGCTCATATTCCTTTAGAGTAGACAACAATGTTAAGTCACCATTAGCATAGACTTCAAACATCTCTTTAGGTTTATCTTTAGTTTTTAAATCAACCTCGCCAGTACATCCAGAGGATGTGCTATTTAGTTTACTTTCATTTACTTTAGTTTTATTTACTTTACTTTTCTTTGGTTTACTTTGTGTATTTTCCGTTTGATTATCTTCATTAGTCGGTCGATTATCTTCATTTATCGGTCGATTAATATAATTATGTAAAATAACACTACGTTTTGATAATGCGGTCATTTCACTTTCATTTAATAACCATATATCAAAATTAACCTCAATCGCCTCACGCTCTACTGTCGCACTATAATATGTGCTTTGTATGCGCTTAGAAGTTATAATTTTTGACTTGAATAAGTCGCCGCTAAATAGTTCACACGCCACCAAGTCATCAATAATCTCCACGATTGTTTCTGCTGTCGGTTGAAATTTCCCTTGTAACGTTTCTAGAACTTCCCAAACCACATCATCCTTTTTGCTATCACCATAATCAATAAAATATCCCTTATCCTCATATATGATGCATAGTAATGATAAGTAAACCATAAAGCCTAGATACCCATACTTTAGTTTTACTTTTCGCAGTTTTCTTTCTTTCATAATAGAAATGTCTACAGGAAAGTAATCAAGACCCTTTTTCGGTTGTCTTGCCAAGATACTACCTCCTTGACTGTTTATTCAGTTTTAAAATATATGCAGTGTCACAAGCAGGTCACCACCATCAGCAACCTGCTCATAACTATTAAGTTTGGAATGTGCCTTCATAATACAACGATATTTGCTTATTAGTTGCACGCCAATGTGCAACTATCAAAAAAATTATTAAAACGGCAAGTCGCTATCGTCAACTGAAACCTCTTCAAATTGTAATGAGTCGAACTGTCCTTGCGCTGGTGGAGTGTTACCGCCTTGACCTGCTCCAGTTGGTTTATTATCACCTGCAAAATAAACCTGTTCAGCAACAACCTCAAATGCAACACGATTATTGCCGTTTTTATCCACGTATTTGCGAGTTTGTATGCTACCCTCAACAATAATCATCTTACCTTTTGAGAAATATTTGTTTACAAATTCAGCTGCATTCCTCCATGCAACAATGTTT
>DAMDCT010000078.1:0-2726 GCA_032091455.1 Oscillospiraceae bacterium
CAACTAACAATATTAACGTAAAATGTTCTATGTTTTTCACGAAAGGAATGGTCATAGCGATGTTAGTTTTAACTACCAAACAAATGAAAAGGGCGGAGCAATTAACTGACCAATCAGGACTATCCTATATGGGAATGATGCGAAATGCAGGATTAAAGGCATTTGATTATTGCAATGAAAAATTCGATATTTTAAATAAAAAATGTGTTGTATTATGTGGCAACGGAAACAATGCAGGTGATGGATTTGTTATTGCAAAAAAGTTAATTCAAAATAAATCAAATGTATGTATTGTTATGTACTGTTCATCTCCACGAACTGAAGAAAGCATAGTGGCTTTTCAAGAACTCAATGTGTACACTGTTGAAACATTAGACTTATTGTCAAATGAAGTATTAGTAAAAAACAAGATTGATGAAGCTGATATTATTATTGACGCTATATACGGAACTGGATTTCATGGCGAATTGAATAGTGAGATTGGTAGTTTAATTGAATATGTAAATAATAGTGCTGCAATAAAAATTGCGCTTGATATTCCGTCTGGGATAAATGCAGATACAGGTGACTGTGGGAGTGTTAATTTCATTGCGAATACAACGCTTGCTTTTGCAGCACTTAAACCTGTACACATTATGAACAAGGCCAAAAACAGTTGTGGACATATAGAGGTTTTAGATATTGGTATTGATAAAGACATAATACAAATGGCTTATTATAATGTAGTTGTATTGACTGATAAAATGATAAGTTCAATTATTCCAAAGCGTAAGCCAGATAGCCATAAAGGAAACTACGGCAAGTTTTTGAATATTTCTGGAAGCAAAGTAATGGGCGGTGCTGCAATGATGTCAACGCTCGCTGCCATGAGAATTGGAGCAGGTGTTACAACCCTCGCGACTACAAAAAGTGTAGCTTCTATGTTTGCCTCAAGTATGATGGAGACAATGACACTTCCGTTAGACGAAACTAAAGATGGTTGCATTTCATTTTGTGCAGTAGATGAAATTTCTCAGAAGTTAAAAGTTTCAACATCTGTTTTGTTGGGTTGTGGATTATCTTTCACTTCAGATACGAAACAAATTGTTGAATACATAATAAAAAATACGGATTGTAGTATGGTTTTGGATGCTGATGCGCTTAATTGTATAAGCTGTGACTTGAATTTATTGAAGTACTTAAAATGCTTATCAATTATAACTCCTCATATTGGCGAAATGGCAAGACTTACATCTCAGTCAATAGATGATGTTTTAGCTAGTCCATATGAAATAGCACAAAATTTTGCAAAAGAACATAACGTAATAGTTGTGCTTAAAGGGCATAAAACGATAATTGCTACCCCTAACGGTGAAATTTATCAAAATTCAACTGGTAATGCAGGGCTTGCAAAAGGCGGTAGCGGAGATGTCCTTGCAGGAATGATTGCAGGATTATTGGCACAGGGAATTGACGTTAAAAAAGCAGCTGTTTGTGGAGTATATCTTCATGGCAAATCAGCTGACAGTGTGGCTATGAGAATGTCACAATATTCAATGTTAGCTAGAGATATAATTGGAGAAATATCAGTTGTATTAAAGGCAATGGATAGATAGAGAGTATTATACTAATTTCATTTAAAATGAAATTAGTATAATACATAAAACCCACACCCTCCGCATAATCATTAGAGTAAAACTAATGTAGAGCGGAGGGTGTTTTTATGAAAGAGATGAAAACAAGAACTTTTATGATATGGGCAATAGTATTGCTTGTTTTTATTGCGATTTTTGCAATAACTACATTTATAAAGCCACAAAAGGATGCACAACGTCAAATATCAACAACCTTGCATAAGCCATTCGATGCTAAGGCTACAATAAAGATGAAAGACTTAGTAATGGAAGCAGATATAAATAAAACTGATATTGGTGCATGTACTATCGCAATAACTGATCCTAAACAGCTAAAAGATATGAAGTTTCAGTATGATGGAGAAGATGTAAAGGTTTCATATAAGGGTTTAGGCGTAAAGCTTAATGAGAATTCAAAGCTTGTTTCATCATTAGCCTCTATTATAGTAAATTCAATTGATAAGGCGGCAAGTTCAAGTGGTGTGGATGTAAAAATTGATGGAAAAACTTTAATTGTCTCCGGAAAGAGCGATTCTGGCAAATTTAATATAGTTCTTGATAAAACAACAGGTGCGATTATGTCACTAAGTCTTCCTGAATTAGATTTTGAATGTAACTTTACTGATTTGATATTTAGCAAGTGAAGATAGGGTATTTTAATAAAAGTTTAAGACGATTAGAACATTTGTTCTAATCGTCTTAGGCTTTTATATATTAAGTCATATTAGTCGATTTTGCATTTCATTGCAACCCAACAATTTTCGGTTATCTTTTCACCTATTACAAGACCTACTGCTTGAAGTGCAGTAATCACTTCATCACAGCGTTCCTCAATTATACCGGAAACAAGCAAAACACTGTCTTTGTGCATGAAAGTTAAAACATCTTTGCTTAATCTAATAATTACATCTGCAACAATGTTAGCACAGACAATATCATACTTACCATTAATTTTTTCAGTTAAGTCACCACAAACAAGTTTGATTTTTTCACCTACATTATTGAGGTCAGCATTTTCCTGTGCAACTTTTACTGCTAGTTCATCAATGTCAACACCAACTGCGTCTTTTGCGCCTAGTAAAAGTGCAGTAATTGCAAGTATTCCACTACCTG
>DAMDCT010000078.1:2736-3787 GCA_032091455.1 Oscillospiraceae bacterium
TGTTCCAATGTCAAGAATAGTAGTATCAGTCTGTACACAGTCCTCTAAAAGTTGCATACATAGTCTTGTGGTTTCATGAGTACCAGTTCCAAATGCCATACCAGGGTCTAGGGTTACTCTTATTTCATCTTGTGCAAGATTATATTCTTCCCAACAAGGTACAACAATAAGGCGTTTTCCTATTTTAGTTGGGTGGTAGTACTTTTTCCAGGCAGTTGACCAATCTTCTTCATTGACATTAGCAACTTCAATTGCAAGGCGACCTAAATCAACAGTTTCATTTAATGCACGTTGACCCTCAATAGAAGCTTTAATTTCATTGAAACTCTCTATACCTTGTAGATTATCTGGAAGATAAAATTTAACGTTACTCTCTTTGTTCTTAAGTTCCATTAGGCTATCTTCAATATAGTCCCAATGAATTGTTGTATCTTTTAAAAATTCGCAGAAATCAACGGAATCTTCTATTACATGACCTTTAATGCCATGTGCAGTTAAAAATCCACTTATAATATCAATCCCCTGTGATGTTGTGTATATTGTTACTTCAGTCCAATTACTCATTTTATTCTCCTTAAGTTTGGTTTGCTTTTAGCTTATTAGCTATTATACATTATAATACTAATAATTATAACCATAAATAAGAGTAATTGCAAGAATATTAGAGGTAATACTTGACTTTATAACTGAGGTTAATTAAAATAGAATGGATAGTTAAAATTTTGAGGTCAAGGTAAGTGGTGTACTTGAAATTTTTTCAACAGAGAGTTTTTTAAAACTCATGAAAGGAATGGTTTTTAAATGCAAAATGCAGATAAAACGATGGAAAAAATAGTAGCTTTGTGTAAGAGCAGAGGCTTTGTATATGCAGGAAGTGAGATATACGGAGGTCTATCTAATACATGGGATTATGGACCATTAGGTGTAGAATTTAAAAATAACGTAAAACGTGCATGGTGGAAAAAATTTATTCAAGAAAGCCCATATAACGTAGGTGTTGATGCGGCTCTTTTGATGAATCCACAAGTATGGGTTGCTTCTGGTCATGTTG
>DAMDCT010000078.1:3797-11231 GCA_032091455.1 Oscillospiraceae bacterium
TTCTCTGATCCTCTTATGGATTGTAAAGAATGTAAAACACGTCACCGTGCTGATAATCTTATTGAGGAACAAGGAAATGTTGAGCCAAACGGCTGGACAAATGAGCAAATGATGGAGTTTATAATTGAAAAAGATATTAAGTGTCCAAACTGTGGCGCTAAAAACTTTACTGATATTAGAAAGTTTAATTTAATGTTTAAGACTTTCCAAGGTGTAACTGAGGATAGTAAGAGTGAAATATTCCTTCGCCCAGAAACTGCACAAGGTATATTTGTAAACTTTGCAAATGTTCAACGTACTACAAGAAAAAAACTTCCTTTTGGTGTTGGACAAGTAGGTAAATCTTTCAGAAATGAGATTACTCCAGGTAACTTTACATTTAGAACACGTGAGTTTGAGCAAATGGAGCTTGAATTTTTCTGCAAGCCAGGCACAGACATGGAATGGTTCTTATACTGGAAAGACTACTGCAAAAATTGGTTGCTATCATTAGGTATCTCTCAAGATAATCTAAAACTTCGTGACCATGGCGCAGAAGAACTTTCATTCTATTCAACAGCAACAACTGATATTGAATTTATGTTTCCTTTTGGTTGGGGTGAGCTTTGGGGTATTGCAGACCGTACAGATTATGACTTAAAACAACACATTAATCATTCAACTAAGAGTTTAGACTATTTCGACCAAGAAACAAATGAACGTTATGTTCCTTATGTTATTGAGCCATCTCTTGGTGCTGACCGTGTTGCACTTGCATTTTTATGTGAAGCGTATGATGAAGAAGTTGTTGATGAAAAAGATACTCGTGTGGTTATGCGTTTACATCCAGCTCTTGCACCATTTAAAGCTTGCATACTACCATTATCTAAAAAATTAGCTGACCCTGCAATGGAAGTATATCAAACTCTTGCTAAGAAATTCATGATTGATTATGATGATGCTGGTTCAATAGGTAAGCGTTATCGTCGTCAAGATGAAATTGGTACACCATATTGTGTTACTTTTGATTTTGAGTCACTTGAAGATAAATGTGTAACAGTTCGTGATCGTGACACAATGGTACAAGAGAGAATTGCAATTGCAGATTTAGTAAGTTATATCGAAAATAAAATAGAGTTTTAAGTAAAACAGGAATGATTAATTAAAAGCAGGTAGAGAAAATTTTTTCTCTACCTGCTGTTTGTGTTACTTTGGATAACACAAACAAGGAATATTACTTTGTTGACCTTCAAAGAAAATAATGGTATAATATACAAAATAATAAAGCAGAGTTGAGTTAATGGAAGAAAAATTAATTAAAGTAAGAGGTAACTGTACATCTATTTATAGATTTGTTAGCTTTTTGTGGGTAATGCTCATCATACTTTATATAATAGCTGTTGTTAGCACAGTTGTTGCTATTTTTACACCATCAGAAGCATTTAGAGTGATTAATATTCCAAATGATAAATTTAGAGTATTATGCAATAATGGTTTTCTTGGATTTGATACACAAACACCATCTGCAATTCAAATTAATAGAATTAGTGATGCCGTTAATGCAAAAATTGCATATATGGTTATGTCGTTTGCTACTTATATAACTGTACTAATCCCATGGATATTTATTTTGTATTATACAAAGCGTACTTTTTACAATATGTCGTTTGACGCAACCCTTTTTTCAAGTAAGAGCGTGAAAAATATAAAAAAGATCGGTCTTATAGTTATAATTATATCAGCCATAAAAGCACAATTATGGTATTGGCTAATTAAAATTTTCCTAACTAAAGATATTAGTATGGATATAATACTTAGTTTAGTCGGCATTTTACTGGGCTTTCTTGTGCTTTTTCTGTCACGTATATTTGACTATGTGTGTGAATTGCAAAAAGAACATGATGTTTAAGTATATAAGGGGATATAAAGTATGGTTAATAGATTAAAGTTACATGTTCCGTCTTTTAAAGAGCTGGAATATAGGCAACGAATATTGGCTCAGCCTGATACTATGTCATACAATAAAGGCTATGAACTTGGATTTGATAACTATAACAATGAAACTGGCTGTATTAATTTCACAAAGGATAGCTTGCGAGGTTGGTATGACTGGTGGATTGCAAATGAACCTGATAGATATTATGCTTATCTTGTAAGAATAAAGGATAATCAGCCAATTGGCAATGTAAGCTTTCATTTTGACGAAGATAGTAATGAATATGGCATGGAAATAGTGATTGAAGCTAAATTCAGAAAAAAAGGATATTGTGTGGAAGGCTTAAAATTATTAACAGCAAAGGCGTTTGTAGATTTAAATATTAATAAGCTTAGAAATGATATTCCTATAGAACGAAAAGCAGCAATTGCTGGACATAAAAAAGCGGGATTTAAAGAAATTGAAATTATTAATGGAAAGTGCATACTTGAACTTGATAAACAAAATTATTTTAACCTCACAAAATGAGAGGGATATTTGAAATTAAAGTACCATTATAACTACAATAAAGCACCCGATTAATACCAATGTGGTATAATCGGGTGCTTTTGTTGCCTGTAAGAGTTATAACAGTCTTAATAACTTACTTTAATTGTCTTTATCTCAAATGGTTTAAACTGTAGATTTAGTCCATTTGCAAAGTCTAGGTCGTTCTTTATTTCTTCTAGCATATTTGTTTCTTGTACTTTAATTGCATTCAATCCTAAAGTTACATTGGTATTTGCATAGGTGCCTTCTGCTTCATATAGACGAACAATAAATGCCTTTTCGTTATCTTCACAAGGCTTAATAGTTTCAACAATAACATTTGGCATATCAGTAGTAACAAGACTAGGCATATCATACTCACCGTTTACGATAATTGGCTTGTAGTTTGCCATATATGCAGGTTTAATAACACTATCAGTACTAAAGCTTTCACTATGAGGTAGGAAGCTATATGTTACTTTATGAACCCCTGCATCTCCACGTGCATCAGGTCTAATACCACCCTTATGAAGAGATAATCTCATATTTCCACCTTCAACAGAGATACCATATTTGCAGTCATTTAAAATTGCACAACCATACTTGGTTTCAGATATATCTGTATATTTATGGTTTACAACTTCAAACATAGCTTGTTCAGTTTCTGTGTTTCTAGTAGTTGGCTTGTTAACATAACCAAATTGGATTTCATGTTTTGCTTGACGAGATAATATAGTTGTGTCAAACGCAGTTTTTAGGAAACGACGTTTGTCATGCCATGTAATTTCAGTTTCAAAGTCAATTCTTGGAGTATGAACGTTAAATATCATATCTTGTTTAATTGATGATAATTCTGAAAGTTTATAAGTTCTTCTAATTCTAAGCTGTGAAGCACCGTTTGAGATAACTTCTTCACTTAAAAGCTCAGCGCTATCTGCAAATTTCATTTGGCAGTCTGCATCAAAGTCCCAGTTATCCCATGCGCTTGGAACATCTTCAGCCATTAAGAAAGTATTGAATGCATATCCGTTACCAACTAATTGACGTCCATTTGAACGGTCGATATAAGATTTGATATAGCCTTTTTCATTGAATTCTATCTGGGCATATTTAGTAATAACTTTATTGTTTTCGAAAGTAAAGTTACTGTTATCACATGCACATTTATCACCATAAGAAAGTATAGTTGATGACATTGCAGGTAGATTTATACCAACAACAGCAATTTTTTTGTTGTCATCTAAATCTCTGATATGCTGTTGACAAACAGTATCGTCCACATCAAGACATCCGTTATCATCAAAATAGATAACATCATTTACATCAAAACCAAGTGTGTTAACAACACTGATTTTCTTTGCATTATCAGTATTATTAGTGCTTTCTTTTATTAGGTTATTTGCATTTTCAATGATTGCAGTTGTTTCACGGTGTGATTGCTCATGAGCGGCTTGTATACAAGTTCCAGGAAGAATATCGTGGAATTGGTTTACTAAAAGAGTTTCAAGCATTGGTCTAATCTTTTCGTCAGATGAAATCTCACCGGCTTTTACTGCGTTTGCAACAGTTAGTATTTCACAATTGCGAATAGCAATTTCAGCTTTTCTGTTGTTATATTTAATTTGGTGTTGGTTTGTTAATGTCCCTCTATGAAGTTCAAGATACAACTCACCAGCATATGTGTTTGGATTAACTGCATTTTTCTCTAGATTGTGCATAAAATCAGAAACGCTAGTGTGATATGCTTTTGGACAGCCATCTAAATCTTTACAACGTTTTGCCATCTCTATCATTTCAAATTGAGGTCCACCGCCTCCGTCTCCAAAGCCATATGACATTAGTCTTTCGTCAGAAACAGTTTTTTGTTTAAGGTAATTAGTGTGTCCTCTACCTTCAGTTTCTTTTATTAGGGTTTCTGGTTGAGGCCAGTTGTGGGTAGTATTAAAATGAACGAATACGTTTGTTCCATCAATACCTTCCCAATTGAAAGTTTCATATGGAAATGCTGTTGTGTCGTTCCATGATAATTTTGTAGTAAGGAAATAATCAACATTACAACCCTTCATGATTTGAGGAATTGCCGCACTGTATCCGAAAGTATCAGGTAGCCAGAAACAATCTGATGTGAAGTCGAAATATTTTTGAGTGTATTTTTGACCCCATAGGAATTGTCTTATCATTGATTCGCCAGAAGTAATATTACAGTCACATTCAACCCAGACTGCACCATTTGGCTCATATCGTCCAGTTTTAACGATCTCTTGTATCTTTTTAAATAGATCAGGGTAGTGACGACGCATCATCTCTAAGTGATATGCACTACTTTGAATAAATCTATATTCTGGATATTGCTCCATTAGATTAAGTTGGTTTGAGAATGTGCGAGCACATTTTTCAATTGTTTGAGGAATATCCCAAAGCCAAGCAGTATCCATATGTGAATGACCGATAACGCCCACACTTGGTGCTGAGTCAGCATTTTTCGCTTCTAAGCAAGGCTTCATTACTTCACGTGCCTTCTTTAAAGCTTCACGCCAAATTGATTCATCTGTATGATCTGGAGAGTAGTATACAATCTTGTGAACTTCAGTTAGACAGTTAATAACATCACCGCGTCTAAAGCTGTACTCGTCCATAGTTTTTGCAAGTTGATTAAGTGCTTTTAAGTCAAAAATAAAATCGGCAATATCTTGATTTTTTGTACAAATATCAATACTTTCAAATTCATAATTAAATGTTCTAGGCTCAGCAACTTCAAAAGGATAACAGCCAATTACGAAATGTCCAGCATAAGCTTCAAAAGCAAGTTCGATTTTTTCGCCAGCTTTAGGTTTTAGCTTGATTAGATCACAATAATGATTACCATGACCGGTTGGTGCAATCTTATATGCAAAAGTTCCGAATGGAACATTGTCTACCCATAGCATAGTTTCATAGCTGCCTAAATGAGGATAAGCATATAAAGCAACACCATCAAGTTCTGCTGGTACTGTATAGTCACCTTTAAACCAACAGTATGAGTGTTCACACCCCCACATATCTCCTTTGGCTACATTACTATATAATGAATCATTTGTAGGAATTTCATATAAATGTTCTTTTGTTTCAAAACCTTTAACGGTTAGGGTATCTCTCTTGGTAAAAACGTATGGTTCAAGTGTTAGCTCAAGCTGGGAGAGCTTGGCAAGCATTCTCTGGATCTGTGCATTGTTTAACATATCAAATATCTCCTTTTGATTAATAATGGCAAATTTGTTTATGAAAGTTTATTAACTATTCAACGATTATATCATATGTTTGGATAAATTTAAATAGATAATTATATAATGTGTTGACTTGATAAAAAGCTATATTCTAATCTGTAATATTTTAAAAAAAGTTGACTTGTAGTTTATCCGATATAATAACAATATACTAAAATAAATATATTAAAGTGTGAACAATGCACAAAAACACATTGTATGTAAATATTACTTACTTATTCTATAAATTTATTCTTCTCGTGTATAGTAACAAATACAGTAAATAAGGGCTTTTTAGTTATTATTCATATACTACATCATATTTTTTTAGTGTTTTTGTAAAAAAACTCTTGCAAAAAGAGTGAACATATAGTAAGATGTATACATACGTTACTAAAGCGGCATATAAAACAAGATATAATAAGTACATATTTAACAAATGAGTTTATTTTAATTTATTTTATATTCCGTTTTGACAAAATTATTTGAACAGGAGTGAAAATATGGCAAAGGCTAAAGAACCTAAGATGAAATCAAAGAGATTTAATTTCGATGATTTTGAATTTATTCTATTATCCCTTCCTACAGTAATTTGGTATTTGGCATTCTCTTACTTACCAATGTTTGGTGTAATTATTGCATTTAAACAATATAAAAATGTTGCTGGTAAGGGATTTATAACAAGTTTATTAACAAGTAAATGGACAGGTCTTAAAAATTTTGAATTCATAGTTAAATCTCCAACAGCGGGGACTATGATAAGAAACACATTACTTTACAACGTGGTGTTTATTATTTTAGGAATTGTTCTTCCAGTAACTTTGGCTATTATGATTACAAATCTATATAGTCAGAAATTTGCAAAGATATGTCAAACAGCAATGTTCCTACCACATTTCATGTCATGGGTTGTAGGCGCATATTTCTTATTTGCATTTTTAAGCCCAGACCAAGGAATTATAAATAGTATTATTAAATCAATGGGTGGAGAAGCTATAAGCTGGTATAATGCAGAAGCAATGCCTTATTGGCCGTTTATATTAGTTATAATGAACGTTTGGAAAGGCACTGGGTTTGGAATGGTTGTTTATTTGGCAACTATCACCGGAATTGATTCAACTTACTATGAGGCAGCAGTAATTGATGGTGCTACCAAATGGCAGCAAATCACTAAAATTACATTACCTCTATTAAAACCAATAATTGTAATAATGTTTATTATGGCTGTTGGTAGAATATTTAACTCAGACTTTGGACTTTTCTATCAAGTGCCAAGAAATACGCCAATGATTGAAGATGTAACGCAAACAATCGATGTTTATGTTTACAATGCTCTTCGTAGGTTAATGGATATTGGTATGAGTTCCGCTGCTGCATTTTTACAGTCAGTTTGTGGATGTATTACTATAATAGTAGCAAATGCAATCGTTAAGAAGGTCGATGAAGAGAATGCATTCTTTTAAGGAGGTGAATAATAGAAATGTCAAAAAAAGAAAAAAAAGTTGTCGAAGGCGTAGCCAAGTATAATCGTGTATCAAAGCCAGCAAATCTATTGTTCTCTTTGGTATTTATTATAGCTGCATTATGCTGTATTATCCCACTAATATTAGTTATTATTATTTCATTTACAGATAAGGCTTCATTATTAAGAGTAGGTTATAGCTTTACTCCAGATAGTTGGTCAATTGACGCATATAAAACAATTTGGGCAACTAGAGAAGCAATAGCAAGATCTTTCTTTGTATCTAT
>DAMDCT010000078.1:11241-12282 GCA_032091455.1 Oscillospiraceae bacterium
ACTGTTGTTGGAACACTTGTTGGATTGTATTTAAATGCATCAATGGGATATGTATTATCAAGAAGGTCATTTAAACTAAGAGGTCTGTATACTTGGATAATTTTCATACCATTAGTTTTTGGCGGCGGTATGGTTGCTAGTTACTTAGTTATTACTAGATTTTTAGGTATTCAAGATACACTTTTAGCTCTAATCTTGCCAATGGCAGTATCATCATTCAATGTAATTATTTTAAGAACATTTTTCACCACTACTGTTCCAGATTCACTAATTGAGTCAGGAAAGATTGATGGTGCGACACAATTCCGTATATTCTTTCAAATTGTCCTACCCATATCATTACCAGCATTAGCTACAATAGGATTATTTTTATCATTTGCTTATTGGAATGATTGGTGGCATGCATTAATGTACATAGATGAGGCAAAACTATTTCCATTACAATATGTTTTGATTACAATTGATAGAAATATTGAATTCTTAAAAACTAACTCTGAAAGCATGGGTATACAAGCAATTGAGATGATGAATAAAACACCTGCCGATGGAGTTAAGATGGCTCTTGTTGTTATTGCAGTAATCCCTATTGCATGTTCTTATCCATTCTTCCAAAAGTATTTTGTATCAGGTCTTACAATCGGCGCAGTTAAAGGATAATTTATTATCCAATGTTAATTAATATGTATTTAAATCCATTTGTTTTGGATTAAATAATAATTATTTTTTAGGAGGATTTCGTTATGAAAGGTAAAATGGTATCTTCAATGTTTGTTGCATGTAAAGACAAAGAAGAAACAAAAACATCATCTACTGGAACTAATAGCACAGCTGACACAAAAAAAGAACCAGTTAAACTATCATGGTATTGCTTCGGTGAAGCACCAAAGAAACCTGATGCAGCAATTAAAGCATTGAATGAATTATCACTAAAAGACATTCAAACTGAAATTGATTTTAAATTCTCTCCAGATGGAGACAAAGTTAAAACAATGGTAGCAACAGGTGGAGATTTTGATATGGTTTTCACATGTGCATGGTATA
>DAMDCT010000079.1:0-338 GCA_032091455.1 Oscillospiraceae bacterium
ATCACATATTTCTTTATAATATGGGTTGGTTTCAATGTTATTTACAAAATCATTTTCACACATATTTGCCGCATATATTACAGGCTTTTGTGAAAGCAGTTGGAAGTTTTTAACCAATGCTTGTTCATCAGGACTATATTCTAGTGAACGTGCAGATTTTCCTTCTTCTAGACATTCTTTAATTCTAAGACAAAGGTCAAGTTCTAGTTGATAATTTTTATCTGATTTAATAAGTTTTCTTGTTTTGTCAATGCGACGGTCAATTATTTCAAGGTCAGAAAAGATAAGTTCAAGATTTATTGTTGCAACATCACGTCTAGGACCAATTTCACCATCAA
>DAMDCT010000079.1:348-6139 GCA_032091455.1 Oscillospiraceae bacterium
ACGTGGATAATGTTTATATCCTCAAAACATCTAACAACATGAACAATTGCATCTACTTCACGGATATTAGCTAAAAACTTATTTCCTAAGCCTTCACCTTTTGAAGCACCCTTTACAAGCCCTGCAATATCAACAAATTCAAGTATAGCAGGTGTGAACTTTTGTGGGTCATATATTGCTGAAAGTGCATCTAATCTCTCATCAGGTACAGATACAACGCCTACGTTTGGTTCAATTGTGCAAAATGGGTAGTTTGCAGACTCTGCACCTGCGTTTGTAATTGCATTAAAAAGTGTGCTTTTACCTACGTTTGGTAATCCAACCATGCCGAGTTTCATATATTTATATCTCCTCTTTTTAAGTTAATGTACTATGTATTTTTGCACACCGTCACACAACTTTATCATGTGTGGATATGCGACATTTATTATACACCTAATACGTTATTTAAGCAAGTGTTAGAATATGAAAAGGCTATAATGGTGTTGTTTAAGTAAAAAAGGGTGGATAAATTCCACCCTTAGATTATATTTTATATTTATTTTATTTTGAATAAAAACATAATATTAAAAAGAATAACAAAAAAGTGTTTATTGAATTATTCTAACAATAATTGAGCTTTCGACATCACTTTTCCGTTTTGAAATGTAACATTTGCATTTGCACCAACTGGACCTTTACCTTCCCACATAATCAAAACTGTTTCATAGCCTTTTATACTTACTCTTGATAGTTCCTTACCATATGAACCTATTATGCCGCAAACCTCGTCATATGTCATACCAATTTCAATCTTGTTATACTCACTAGAAGTTATATAAGCATCGTTTAAAGAATCTGAAGTATCAGGAGTGATACCACTTTCAATCGGAACGATAAATATATTCCCATCTTCATCTTTAAAATAATTACTGCCTTTTTTTAAGCCATAATATGAAGCACCTTGTTCAGTTATTTTTCCTTTGTCGTCTACATAGTTTCTATAATCATACAAAACTGAGTCACCAATTTTTAAATATAGCGATGCATAATATTCCTCAGTAAAAATTGCGCAGATTTCATAAGGTAAAGATACCTCTTTATTATTTGTATTCACGTATGTTGCTGTTCCAAAATCACTAATTTTTGCTCCGTCTGCTTTGAATTTAGATTTATCATGTTTTATAGATAATGTATTGGGATTTTTTAATTCATTTTTAATAATATATGTAGCTGATGGGAAAATGTGTTCACAGGCTTTTTCCATTGCTTTTTCATGCTCGGTAAGGACTACTTCGCTTGAAGTGTCATTTGAAGAATTACTTGAATTATCTGAATTAACTGTCTTATAAGAACTACTCCAATAATAATAGCAGTATCCTAAGAATATGAAAATTACAGCAATACAAATGAACACAAGTGGTTTATTCTTACCCTTTCTATTCTGTTCAGGTTCACCCACAGGAAAAGGAGATTGGTAGCAGTAACTACAAATAGGATTAGTGCGTTCACTAGGCAATGTCCTACCACATATTTGGCAGTATTTAACTGGATCTGTATTCTTCACTTCTTCAAATATAGTGCTTTTGTTAAACGTAAAGCCTTTTACATCTGTGTTTATTGGAATATCTGGTACATCTATGTTTATTGTAAACCCTTGTGGGTCTTCGTTAATTGGAATATCTGGTACATCTATGTTTATTTTATAACCTTCAATATCTGCATTTGTTGGAATATCTTCTGCGTTAGAAACAATATGTTCAAGATCGGGATTAGCACAAATTTTATCATTTCTATTTTGATTTTGTTTATTTCCACATTCTTTACAAAACAAACTATCGTTATCTATATTTACTCCACAGTATTTACAAAACATAATGTTATTCTCCTTATCGTTAGTCTCTGAAGATAAGTAAGTATTTTTCCTATAGAGAAAAATAAGATTGCAGAGATTGCACAACAAATTAAAAGTGTAGCTTTGGTAAAATCTTTAGCTATAGTTGTTCCACCAAGTAAAGGTACAAGTTTAGCTAAATCAGATAATTCTATTACAAAATAAATCACTTGATAAATTGAAAAACATCCTACTAAGTAACAAAGTATAGCTAGTGGTTCAAAAATAGATTTTTTACTTTTTGTTCTTTTTTCAGACTTTGTATTTACCGTGTATGATTCATTTTCATTATTAGATTTTTTATTAAATGAATATTTGCAAGAATAACAAGATTTTGCATTTGCATAATTTTGACTGCTACATTCAGGGCACTTAACTAGTTGTTCAGTCATTATGTCACACTCCTTAGATATATTTGTTATAATTGTATCATAGTTTTTAATTTATGTAAATCATGTAATACAATTCTTCTTAATTAGTATAACAGGTAAGCTTATTACTATTTTATATATTTAATCTAATCATTGTACCTTACTAAAATTATATTAATATTTTCTACTTATATAAATTAAATCATTTTAATCGCCAGTTCTTATTACTGTCTTGTCCCAATTCCAATATGTAGCCGTTTGACATCTCTTTTATTCTACCACCTATTGCCTCATCAATATCTATTAATTCTGCAATACTTTTTTCGCTTGATATAATTGTCATTTTGTTGGTGTTGTATCGATAGTTTATCAACTCATATGTGCGTTGTATGTCCGATGCTGTTAGGTCAATTCCCTTTTTAACCTTAAATAAATCATCTATATACAATACATCAGCTTGTGCAAAACTATCAAATATTTCATTGTATTTTTCATCATTTGCAGTGGACTTCATATTACGAATTTCAGTTACCCACAACATATATCTAACTGTCTTACCCTGCTTTAGCATTTGGCTACATATAGCTGTACAAATATGGGTTTTACCTGCTCCACTTTGACCACCAATATAAAACCATTTGCTCTCTTTTACAAACCTTAATGCACTTTGTTTTATATCATATTGCCATTTTTCTATCGTTTGATAGTTTTTGAAAGTATAACGTGTTACTAAATCATTCAATCCACTTTTAGACATGTTTTTTAAGGCTTTACGCTGTGTGGTACATTGACAAATACGGTTTATTACTTCGCCGTCTTTTATATACTTTATAAAGCCTTTGTTCTTGCATAAGGGGCAGTTATAGCCTTTTAATTCCCCTTCACTCTCGTTATACTCATCAACATAATTTTGCTGTAACTGGTCATAAGTAGGTAACTCCGCTAAGTTTACGTGTTGGCTTATCCCTGCAAGAATATATGCTGGTAGTTCCATTTTTACTCACTTCCTCACTCTCATATTGTTTAACTGTATTAACACCATTTGCTTGTAGGTTTTTTAGTATACCTTTGGCATAACTCCAGTTACGTTTGTTATTATCAACTGATTTTTTAATACACAATATAATTAAAGCAGGTTCAATTCCTTGTTTTAGATAATAATTTATATCTGATAATATCGTTGGTGATATAGTTCCAATATTTTGCTCATAAAAATCAACAACAACGGTTACTATATTATTTTCGTCTTCTTTCTCTTTATCTTGTTCTATCTCTTGTTCTATCTCTATCTCTGGTGGACGTTTGTCCCCCAATTGTCCGCACTGATTTGAAATCTGTCTTTGCTGTTGTTTTTTGAATGCACCTAAACTTTTAGTGCCTACCATATTTTCTACTTGTGTTAAATATATTGCCCCGTTTTCAAGTATTTGCACAAGTCCAACTTGTTTTAAAAGTTCCATTGCGACACGAACAGTATCAATTTCCATTTTGGTTACTTCACATAGTTTTTTAACATCATAAGGTATTAGAATGTTGCCAACCTTTCTAATAAGCAAACCATCTGTTCTAATGGATTTTAGGCATAATTTCAAGTAAAACAAACTGTATTTTTCTCCATTTGGTTGTTCTTCAAGCCATTCTATTGCACCTTCATTAAAAAAGTCATCTTTAATTTGCAGCCAATAAAACTGTCTTTTATCGTATTCCGCCATCTATATTAACCCCCTAATTTATCATTTCATAACATTTTTTAAATGTCCCTTCATAATACAGGGGTATAAAAGAAATAGTTGCACGCAAACGTGCAACTAGAGTAAAAATATTTATTGTTGTGGCTTTATATGATATTGTAGGGGTGTTTATCCATTTACGTAAAAACAATCTTTTTCCCAATTCAATTGATTTGTGTCTATGTATTCCCATATTTTTTCGTATTCCCTTTGATTTCGTATTATATGGTCATTAAATAATTTTTGCCATAATGAAAACCCTATTTGTTTTGTTATAGAACCTTTAAATTGTTGCATTATTCGTGATATTGTAGGGGCGACCTGTGGTCGTCCGTTATTATTATACAAGGCAATAATCATATGTATATGATTTGGCATTATAACATATTTATCAATACTAACATTTTGGTTATACATTGTTGATATTCGGTTAATTTCGTTATCAATAGTTATTCCTATATTAGATAATTGTGGTGTTAATCTCTGACGACCACAGGTCGCCCCTACAGGTTGCCATAACATTGGGTGTCTATCTTTAACGCATATTGTAATGAAATATGCACCATTTTGACTATAATCATAACCTTTTAATCTAATCGGCTTTCGTTTCTGCATGTTCATTTCATTATCACCTTCACCCTCCCATTATATCACCCACACCAATCTATTTCAACATATTTCCATTATAGGTGTATAAATATTCTTATACTCAGTAGGGAATGACACGGGGGTCGTTCCCTACGGGTGGGTGTTACTTTTCATATCTATCATCTAACACAAAAAAGGAACGGCCAAGACCGTTCCCTACATTATATCTTATTTCTTATCTTCGTCATTAACATGGCATGAGCCTTTTGCACTACAATGTTTGCAATCATCACAACATTTTCCCTTTAACATATTGCGAACTCTTTTGACAAATATATAAATTGCAAGTAAAATAATTACCCCACATATAACATAAAATAACCAATCCATATTGACAACATCTCCTTAATATACTGAATTTTTTATACGAATAATGAACCTATTTGGAAAATAAGCAGTGATACAACATATGCTACTGTTGTTTGCATAAGTGCTGTTCCTATTGCCCATTTCAAACTGCCCATCTCTTTTCTGATTGTAACGAATGCTGATATACATGGCATATATAGCAATGTGAAAGCCATGAACGCATATGCTGAAAGTGGAGTGAATACTCCTGCTAATGCCACGCCAAGCGTTGCTTGTTGCCCACTGGCATATAGTATTGTCATTGTACTAACTACTGATTCCTTTGCAACTAGTCCTGTTAGTAATGCTACTGTTGCTTGCCATGTACCAAAACCAATTGGTGTAAACATTGGTGAAATCATTGAACCGAATTGTCCTAAGATACTTTCACTTGAATTAGTTACCATTTGGAAAGATGGACTAAAGTTTTGACATATCCACACAATTACACTCATTGCAAATATAATTGTACCTGCTTTAATTATAAAGCCTTTAACCTTTTGCCAAACATGTAGAGAAATTGACTTTAATAAAGGTAGGCGATATTGAGGAAGTTCCATAACAAATGGTGCAACATTACCTTTGAATAAAGTATGCTTTAAAATTACACCAACTAAAATTGCTACAATTATTCCTAATATATACATACTAAATATAACAAGCCCTTTGTTTTCTTTAAAGAATATTCCTGCAAACAGTGCATAGATTGGAAGTCTTGCCCCACATGACATAAACGGAGTTATCATCATTGTAAGCTTTCTATCCTTTTCACTATCTAAAGCACGAGCTGCCATTACAGCAGGTGTTGTGCATCCAAAGCC
>DAMDCT010000079.1:6211-6881 GCA_032091455.1 Oscillospiraceae bacterium
ATGACTTTCCTGAAAGTCCAAGCTTTCTGAGCAATCTATCCATAATAAATGCGGCTCTCGACATATAGCCACTATCTTCAAGCAATGACAAGCATAGAAATAATATTGTTATTTGAGGAAGAAACACGAGTATTCCAGAAATACCACCGATTGTAGCGTCAACTATTAATCCATGTGCCCACTCTGGTGCATTTGCAATGTTAAGTAAATATTCAACAGGAGGAATTATTAAGTATTGAAAAATAAATTCAACTCCACTTTTCAAAAAGTTCCCCACATGTCCGAATGTAAGTGAAAACATAGTAAACATCATTAATAAGAAAATAGGGATTGCGAGAAATCTATTTGTAACCACTTTATCTATCTTATCTGATACCGTAAGTTTATTGGCATCTTTCCCTTTATTAATACATTTTTTTGTAACCTGCTCAATATATTTATATCTAGCGTCAGCAAGCATTGACTCACGGTCACCATACTCGCTTGTTGCCTCATAAGAAACTACTACATGCTCAATTCGTGCAAGCTGGTCTTGAGATAATTTCAATATGTGCTGTACTTGTGTATCACCCTCTAGCAATTTACCAGCAAAAAATTCTAACGGTAATGGGTCAGAATATTTTTTCTCAGCTAGAATAAATAGTATATCATTTAATGCATTTTGAGTTAT
>DAMDCT010000079.1:6891-12181 GCA_032091455.1 Oscillospiraceae bacterium
ATACTTAATTTTAGGGGAATAAAACTCTTTACCATGTGCAAGTTTTTCTGCCTTTTTTAATACTTGCTCAACATTTTCGCCACGTCTAGCTGTAATTGGGATAACAGGTAGCCCTAACTCAACTGATAGCTTTTCGCAATCAAGTTTCCAACCCTTTTGCTCAATATCATCCATCATGTTCACAGCAACTACCATTGGCCTATTAAGCTCAATAAGCTGAACCGTTAGATAAAGGTTACGCTCTAAGTTTGTTCCGTCAACTATATCAATAATAACCTCTGGTCTTTCATTAATGATATAATCTCTTGTTACAATCTCCTCCATTGTATATGGTGAGAGAGAATATATTCCGGGCAAATCAACGATTTCACTATGACCTATCTTTGTTTTGCCTATAATTTTTTGCACTGTAACCCCAGGCCAATTCCCTACATACTGGTTACTTCCTGTAAGCACGTTAAACAATGTTGTTTTTCCGCAATTAGGATTCCCAGCTAACGCCATCTTGTGTGCCATCGTTTTCCCTCCAACTAATCAGCTCTTTTTATAACAATATTTTGTGCTTCTTCTTTTCTAATAGTAAGTTCATACCCTCTAAGGTTAATTTCTATTGGATCTCCAAGTGGTGCAATTTTTCTAATCATAATCAAAACTCCTGGAGTTATACCCATATCAACCAAACGACGCTTTAATGCACCTTTTGTATTAATTTGCACTACAGTTCCCTGTTCTCCAGGTCTTAAATCCTTTAACGTATCCATATTACTCCTTCATTGCAATTACAAGATGTACTAATTTCATTGCTTTATAAAAATTAAGTTATTAACCGCAAAATATTATTTTACTAATTTTGTCAAAATATAATCTGTAGCATCAATTTATTATTAATTTTCTCTATATGTTAGCCTCTGCTAACTCATATTATACTACGGTCTTATTATTATGTCAATGCAATTTATAAAAAAATATCTATAAATAACTTAATGCTTAAACTATAAAAAAGGTATGTTTTCTTATATGAAAACATACCTTTAACCTGTAATTATATTTATTTTATAATTCTGTTGTAGTTTTAGACTTATACTTTTCCCTTGTTGCGATTCCACCACGTATATGTCGCTCACTCTTATTTAATTCAAGAACCTTTTGGACATCTTTATAGAGGGCATGATTAATTTTTTCAAGACGCTCAGTTACATCTTTATGTACGGTGCTTTTGCTTATTCCAAATATTTTAGCTGTCTTTCTCACAGTGTCCTTAGTATCTATTATATGCTTTGCTAATAATATACTTCTATCATCAATTGCATCCATTTGTATCTACCCCTCGCATAATTGTTGTATGTTCGATATATATGCGATTATGCGAGAGGATATGCTCTATTGAATACAATATGATGTTTGCTCTACTTCCTTTTTTGATAAATACGTAAGATAAGACAAAATAAACGTAAATTTAAAGTTACACTTATTCATTTAAGATACACTTAGAATTATATATGGAAGCCTAAAACAGCTCAAAAAGCTCATCTCTTGTAATGCTTGATAGAATACCATCACCTTCTTGAATTACAGAATCCACTAAATTCATTTTCGTTTGTTGTAGTTTCACAATATTTTCTTCAATTGTTCCTTTTGCAATTAGCTTATAAACTATAACATTGTTACGCTGTCCTATACGATAAGCACGGTCGGTGGCTTGATTTTGTGCCGCTAAGTTCCACCATGGGTCATAGTGAATTACAACATCAGCCGCAGTTAGGTTAAGCCCTGTTCCACCAGCTTTTAATGAAATCAAGAACACATTTGTATCATCATTGTTAAACTTCTCAACAAGCTCATGACGTTCGTTCTTCTTAGTTGAACCTTGCAGTTTATAGTAGCTAATTTCTTCTTCTAAAAGTCTTTCCTCCAGAATGTTAAGCATTGAAGTAAACTGAGAAAACAATAATATTTTATGCCCACTAGCAACTGCTTCTAGAATTAATCCAATGCATGCTTCAAGCTTGCCACTGCCACCATTATAGTTTTCATAGCACAATTTAGGGTCGCAACACAGTTGACGTAGCCTTGTGAGCATTGCAAAAATTGCAATTTTATTAGTATTATAATCAGTTGCATTAATTTGTTCTTTTGCTTTAACAACATTTGCAAGATATATTTTTTGCTGTTCTTCTTCCATTTCAGTATAAAAGATCATTTCAGTTTTATCAGGCAATTCCTTTAAAACGTCTTTTTTCATACGTCTTAAAACAAATGGTGCAATCATCTTATTAAGCCTTTCTAGAATAATCTGATTATTATCTTTCACTGCTGGAATTTCAAATTTCTGCTTAAATTTAGTATAGTTGTGTAAATATAATGGCATAAGAAAATCGAAAATGCTCCACAATTCGCTAATTCTATTCTCGATTGGAGTACCCGTTAATGCACAACGATACTTACTGCTAATAGTTTTCACACTGCGAGCAACTAGTGTATTTTGATTTTTTATAACCTGTGCTTCATCAATAATATGATAGTAAAATTCTATATTATTATAGAGTTCAACATCCCGTTTTAGATGGTCATATGATATTATAACCACATCAAAATTCGGTATAATTGCCATATCCTCGATGCGTTTTTGCAGGTTTCCATTTATAGCTAGCACATTCATAGAGGGTGCAAATTTGATAAATTCATCAACCCAGTTTAAAACTAGCGTAGTAGGACATACAATTAATGATGGTATTTTATTGCCGTTTTCCTTTTCGCTAAGTAATACAGAAATAATTTCAAGACTTTTTCCAAGCCCCATATCGTCTGCAAGTATTCCAGAAAATCCATATTGCTCAAGAGTTTTAAGCCAACGAAATCCAGTCTGTTGATAATTTCTAAGGATATTATCCAAGCTTTGAGGAACTTTCCAATCACTATCTTCGATAGATTTCATTGTTCTAATTAGCTCTTTAAAATAGCTGTCACGCTCAAATTTAATAGCCTCATCCCCATGTAAAAGGCTGTCAAGAAATATTGCACGATGTTTTGGCACAATAATTTTTCCGTTTTCCATCTGTTTTTTGCTAATATCAAGGCTATCCGTAAGCTGTGCAATACTTGAGATTGAACTGTCATCAAGTGATAAAAAACTACCATTTTTCAATCTATGATATTTCTTGTTTTGACGGTATCCTTTTAAAATACCATCAAGTTCTGATAAGTCAAACCCCACGTTTGAAATATCAATCTCTAACAAATTACTAACAACACTAACCCCTACTGTTGTTTTAGTAGGAGGAGTTATTCCAATATTTTTAAACCTATCTGTTGCAAAGATATTGAAATTCTCAGTTAAAACAGGTAAAGTTTCTGTGATAAAACTATATATTCCATCATCTTCAGCAGTTAAGTAATAACCTTTAGTTGTATTATCTACGTTGTTAAAATATCGTCCTACCATACGTTTGCTTTTTAATTCCTTATGGTTATCACGTTTGATTTCATCGTAAGTTGTTTTATCAAACGAGTTTATTTTTGTTTGCCCATAGTTAAAATAAAGCAATCCAGTAATAAGATTTTTTTCCACTGCATCTAAATATAATTCTGGTTCGCATTTGTCAGGAGCAAACGCCTCTAAATAATCTGTGCTACCTGAGATAGTGATATATTCTGAAATAGCGGGAACTAAAATATTAAAGAAATCATTCATATCTTTTTGTGCAATGAAAATTTTATTATTGTTTTTCATTATAGGATTTAAGAAATCATCATAAAAGGATTTATAACTGTCATCACATCGACACATTTTTGTATCAGTCAATATATAGCAGTGCTTTTCCCCACCTATTGCAGTAATACCATGACAACTAGCACTAATTCCGCCATCTACTTTTGTGATTTTCAAGTGAACTTTAGGTGTTTCATCAACGCAAAGTAACATCCCTTCATTATTAGATGTTATAACTTTAAGCTCTGTTCCATTTAATATATCAAAAAGTTGGTCAATAACAACTGGTTTAAGATACATGTCACGTTTAAAATCATCATATTGATAATAAGAGTTTCTAAACTCTATCATACGTTCATAACTTTTATTCATTAAAAGTTTTGCAAGCTTTTGAGATTGCTCATCAAAATTATATAGACTATGGTTAAATGTAAGTTGTTTTCCGTATGATACAGTGCTTCCATTTCTGATATTTATACAAAGTTCATTGATGTTTTTCACCACGTATTGTCGCACATTTCCTATTGTGAATGACAGTGATATGGCATCCCTATGTTCGCAATTAAGAATAGGTACGAGTTTTACTAGGCTTTCATTATTTTTGTATCCCACTTCAGTTTTAGCAATATCATCATTAATACACTTATTTATTAGTGAAAAAACAATATTATCAGAACGTTTTTGAAAAATATTATTTTGGCTGTTATCATTAGGTTTCATTTCTGGGTTTTGTTCTATATATGTCAATAATGACATCAATGTAGCTACTATGTGTTTACAAGCACCTTCATAATTGTAAAATGCTTCACAATTACATTGATAGTCTGCAATATCAAGATTTTCATCCAAAGAAACAAAAACACTATACATTGATCTACCATGTACCGTAGCTTTATAACGTTTATATGGTGATACCTCATCTACAATAACCACATCATTAACTTTCCCATCGTGAAAATAATCCAATCCCTTGGCGAATGTTGATGGGTAAGGTGCTTGTTGACAAATTTTATTTCTTGAAAGTGGCATTAAAACTTCTCCCTCTTAGATGTTACTTATGTTTATTTTACCTTAATTATTATGTTTATTCAAGTAATGTTAATTCAATTTCAATAGGTAGCACAAATAAACCGCACCAATAATCAGTGCGGTTTACTTGCATTTAGCTAATATCATATATATCTAACTATTTTAATAACATAGGTGAATTAATATTCTTCAATATGTTTTACGCCATCTATCAAGCTTAATTCGTGTATAACTTCTTCGTGATTTCTCACGTCACTTGTTCTAACAGTAAGCAAAGCAATTACTACATTATCAATATTGTTACTTTTGGTGATTTCTATATCTGATACCTTCATGTTATTGCTTTTTGCAGTATTCATTAGTGTTGCCAAATCACTGACTGTTGTAAACTCTATAAACAGATTAATAATCTTTGATTTTGAAACCATATAACTATCAAGTTTATGTAAGATTGTCATAACAAAAAGTATTAATATGCAACTAATGATTGCCCCTGAATAAAAACCAATTCCTAGTGCAAGTCCAAGACATGCAACAGCCCATAATCCAGCG
>DAMDCT010000080.1:0-12029 GCA_032091455.1 Oscillospiraceae bacterium
AACTTGGGGAGCCAAAATAACAAAGCACTAAATTCATTGAATTTAGTGCTTTGTTCTATATTGCAAAACTAGTGGATAAAAACATATAATACATAAATAGTGTTTCGAATACAACATCCTCTAAATAAATAATATAAACTTTTATTTAAATATCCCTTGCAAATTGGGCTGATACACTGTGTTGCGTCAACTATATCAAACCTTATCGTTTATTTTTTAAGGATATTTCAAAGTAAGTAAATCAAGCTTTTAGAGAGATTAAAGCATTTATAAGCATACACCATAAAGTCTGTTGGTTTAATAGTTGTATTAAATATTTAACGTTCAATATTAAATCAACTTTTTTTCTCAACAAGATTTTTCACATAAGAACGACTGCTTTTATAACCAAAGGAGTTATATCTGTTTTGTTTTGTAACAAGCAACTTGTCTTCAAGTTCTTTTATGGCTGTCATAACGCTCTGCCTGCACATATTGCAGTGAGTTGCAATATCTTCAAAAGCTTTAGGGGAAAGATTATAGCTAAATATTTTGTTGTTCATTTTCAAAAATCCATTCATGATACAAACTCCTTGTTGAGAGTATTCAGAATTTTTTGAGAGATATTGATATACACATGCTACATTCATATATATGACTTAACAATCTTTTGGCAAATACAAAAGTATATTTTAGCAAAAAAATACCGCACCCCTAAAGTTAGATTTTTGGTCTAAATTTAGGGGTGCGGTACGTTCTAGCCTATTTTTTAGTTATATTGTGTAGAGATAAGGATAAGTAATAGAACTAGTACTTTCCACCATCATTCTCATATGAATAATCTGAATTAATTTGATTTTCGTTTGTGTAAGATATTGATTGTGAATTATCTAAATTAACATTGAATTGACTCATAAGTTGATTTAATATTTGTGCTTGGCTTGAAAGTTCTTCACTTGCTGCTGCACTTTCTTCTGCTGTAGCAGAGTTAGTTTGTACAACTGAGGCAATTTGCTCAACACCTTGTGTAATCTGGCTAATTGAATTTGCTTGTTCATTTGAAGCAAGTGCAATTTGATTAATCAGTTGCGCAGACTCTTGTGAACTCTCCACGATACTTTTTAGTGATGTAGCTGTTTGGTCAGCAATATGTTTCCCACTTTCAACTGCAGCTATTGAAGACTCAATCAAGTCTGTTGTATTCTTAGCAGCTTGCGCACTCTTACTTGCAAGATTTCTAACTTCCTCCGCAACAACTGCAAATCCTTTTCCTGCTGAGCCTGCACGTGCCGCTTCTACAGCCGCATTTAAAGCTAGGATGTTTGTTTGGAACGCAATGTCATCAATTGTTTTAATGATTTTGCTAATTTGATTTGATGTACTGCTTATTTCAGCCATTGCTTTAATCATATCTTGCATTTGTTCATTTCCTTGAAGTACAGCATTTTTTGAACTTTCAGTAGCGTTTTTAGCATGAACTGCATTTTGCGCATTGTTTTTAACATGGTCAGAAATAGTACTAATTGTTGCTGATAATTCTTGAATGGAGCTTGCTTGCTCGGTTGCCCCTTGAGCTAGCGCTTGAGAGCCACTTGCAACTTGCTCAGAACCATTAGCAATTTGGTCAGAACTATTCTTAATTTCGGTCATTGTGTAGTTTAATGAAGTGATAATTTTCTCCATGGAATCTTTAATAGAAGAGAAATCACCAATATATTCATGCTCTACTTTTGTGTGAAGATCACCATTTGATATTTTACCAAGAACACTTGAGATTTCTGTAATGTAGTTTCGTAGTGATAGTACAGTCGCACTAAGTGATTTATATAATGTTCCAACTTCATCTTTGGATTTAATTTCTTCAATATCAGAAGTTATATCGCCCTCTGATAATTTTTCTAATCTCTTACTCATTTTACTAATAGGATTTGCAATAGAATTAGCAATTTTAATAGTAATGAATAAACCAATAATTAAAGAAATAACACTTAAAACTGAAAGCCCAATAATTGTGTAAATAAGAGATGAAGTCATTTCTTTTTTAGGTACAACAATACCAAAAGACCATCCATCAGTGCCTTCAATTGGTTTATAATAGCAAAGTCTATTTCCAGTTCCATTGTCATATGTCTCAATATCAGTTTTACCTGCAATCATGTTTTTGTAAACTCTTGCTGCGGTTTCTAAATCTTTATTTGTCTTTGATTGTTCTATATAGTTAATTTGTTGTTCCACTCTGTCAGATTGCTTGTTAGCAATAAAGGTTCCTTTATTATCAAGCATAAAAATAACACCTGATTTGTTTATAGTAATGTCTTTAATGATATTACTATATAACTGGCTATCTAAAGTAGCACTAAGGATACCTTTGTAACCATTTGAATTACTAACTTTTGTATTTACAAATATTTTAATTTTTCCATCCACATCAGCTTGAGGAGTAGACATAATTGTTTTTCCTGCCATAGCTTGTTTGAAGGCATCATATTCCCCTATATTCTTGCCAGTTTTAGTTTTGTCAGTGCTGATTGTTGTTCCTTTATCGTCTGCAATAAGTAGAGATTCAAACCCATATTTTTGATTTTCACGTTCTAAATTTTCAAGTAACTTCTCTTGTGATACATTAGGGTCACCAATATATTCTTGACTTGCAATTGATTCTATTAGAACAGAATATTTTTCAAGTGATGTTTTTATTGCGACATCTGCTATTTGACCTATTGATTTTAAATCATCATTAACGGTAATTGATATACTTGTATTTGTACAAAATATACCAGTTATTAGACTTACTATGGACACAGCAACAAGAAGAGATGATATACTAATCATCATTTTTTGCTTAATTGTTTTCATTTTAAATTCCCCTATTCTATATTTGATTTTAATCATTACTTTTCCTAATATATTTTATATTGTTTATTGAAAAACAATTGAATTACAAAAATATAATACTAGAAAAAGTTTAGGCGCATGGAGTTTAAAAACCTTTCTCCTATGTTTTTAGAATGCTATAGAAATATATATACAAGTAATCTATCGACGGATATTTAATTTAATTTATAAGGAAAACAGGACAAATAAAAATATTGATTAGAATTGCTGTAAATATGAATTTATATTGCTTATTATAATAAAATTTGCCTTTCATATTATATAATGTATAAGTATAATTTGTATTATCAAGTACTCTTTGTAAATAGAATATAATGTTTGTCTAATTGAACTATAGATATAAAATAGGTATCATATTTTGATTATTCATAAAATTGTTTACAAAAATTAGTATGAATTTATTGGGATATATGCTATACTATTTTTAATTGAAATAATTATAATCTTAGATAGCTTTAAGTAATAAATAAAGCATCATGATAACCATTAAAATACTTCTTATATATATACGCTGATTTTAAAATATGTAGAGTAGAAAGGGTGATAGTTAAAATGAAAAATAAAATTGCAATAATATTAGTAGCCGTTATGCTATTAATGTCGGGTTGTACATATTCTCAGACAGGTATTGATTCATTATTACAACCGCCAAAACTCTCTCAACAGCAAAATGAAATTTACTCAGCCCTTGAAGTAAATAAAGGGAAAAATATAAAGCTTAAATATCCTCGCAAAGGTGACTTTAAATCTGCTTTCTTAATTAATAATATTGATAATGAACCAACACAAGAGGCAATTGTATTTTATGAAATGACAAATAATGCAGCGGCAACAATGCCTTTAAGAATAAGTGTGCTAGACCAAACAAATGAAGGTAAATGGATTTCAACTTGCGAAATAGGTGTTGAAGAAGCATCTGAAGTTGAAAAGGTATCTTTTATAACATCAAATCAAAAAATCTATATAGTAATTGGATTTAATATAATTAGTAAATCCGAAAAACTTGTAAAACTATATAGTTATGAAAATGGTATGCTAAACGAGCCTTTGAACGAGCCATATACAATCAGATGCAATAACTTTGAGGTGTTTGATATTAATGACGATAAAGCAAGTGAATTAATTACTATTACGAATAAGGTATCGGACCGTGAAGTTAAATCAGTTGTTGCAAATTCTTACGCAATTACTAGTGAGGGAATTAGACCAATTGACGAAGCATATATGGACCCTAAGGTGAGTGAGTATTTAAACATCTATAAAGGAAAGTTATTAGGTGGAGAACCTGCAATATATCTTGATGGATTAAAGGGATCAAATTTAACCACAGAGATTTTGACTATGAAAAAAGGTGAGCTTAAAAATCTAATTTATAATCCAAATAACAAACTGAGTATAATTGATCAGACAGTTCGCCAATACGGAGCTTGGACTGTTGATGTAAATAAAGACGGAGTATATGATATACCTTATGTAAAACCAGCACCAGGGTATGAAAATGTCGAGAAACACCAATTGGAATTTTTCACAGACTGGTATAATTATAAAAATGGTAAGTTGAATCTCATTAATACATCATATATTGATTATAATTTAGGCTATGTTTTTTTACTCCCTAAAAAGTGGGTAGACAATGTAACTATAGAATTTATAATTAGTGAAAATGAACTTGTTTTTTACGAGTACAAAGCGGGGGACAATGAAAGTAAAGTGAAGCTTGCATCAATTAAGACAGTAAAGAAGAAAGACTACGATCAAGAAGTCAAACATAATAGCTATAGTGTTTTGAAGGATAATGGCCAATTAGTATATTTATATAAGATATATAGTGTAAATGAAAAATTTTCAATAACAATAAGCGATATGGAAAATAATTTTATTTTATTATAATAAATTGACGTTAGGAGGCTGCACATGAAAAAAATTCTAGTATGTGAAGATGAAGAAGTAATAAGAGATTTTGTAGTTATCAACTTACAAAGATCTGGTTATATAACAACTGATGTAAGCTGTGGAGAAGATGCATTGCGTGTTTTTGAAGAAAATAAAGGTGACTTTGATATTGCCCTTTTGGACATTATGATGCCAGGGATTGATGGATTTACAGTCTGCAAGCAACTAAGAGAAAAAAGTGATAACATTGGAATTATAATGCTAACTGCAAAAACTCAGGAAATGGATAAAGTAAGGGGACTAATGCTTGGAGCGGATGATTATGTGACAAAGCCATTTAGTCCATCAGAGCTTGTTGCAAGAGTAGATGCTGTTTATCGTCGTGTTTGTATGGCAACTAGTTCTATGCAGGAAATAAAGCCAATTACTTCGGGTGAGTTTGTGTTAAGTCCTAAAAGTAGAACATTGACTAAAAGTGGAGTTTTAATTGATTTAACTCAAGTTGAATATCAAATAATGGAATATTTTATAAAAAACAAAAATGTTGCTCTAGAAAGAAATAATATTTTAGAGCATATTTGGGGCGATAATTATTACGGTGATATTAAAATTGTTGATGTTAATATTAGACGATTAAGAATGAAAATTGAGGAAGAACCATCAAAACCAGTATATATTCAGACTATTTGGGGATATGGATATAAATGGCAAGAGCAATAACGGAATTAGTTATTAATTAACTTAATATGATAGGAGGAAAAGCAAGTGGCGGTAAAAAGTATAACGCAAAGATGGATTGTAAATACATTAAGTATAATATTAATTGCTATTATATTTATTGCCATAGCCTTTTCTTTTGCAATCAAAAATTTTTATTATACAGGCGCAAAACAGACAATTAATTCAAGAGCAAATGCTGTACAAAGAATATTGATTAATTTGATGGAAGCAAAAACAGGAAACTTTAACGCAGAACTGAGAAAAGTTGTAGAAAATTCAGAGGATAAAGATAAACTTGAAATAACAGCAATTGATCATAACGGAAAAATTGCACTTTCTTCAAGTGGATTTTCATATAACGAACAAGAGATTATGCCTGACTACAGCGACGCACTTATAAGTTCAAATGGTATGGGTTCACATGTAGGGAAAACCAAAGATGGTGAGCGTATTATGGCAGTTTCAATAATGATACCATATATTAATGGAGAATACTCAGCAATACGTTATGTTGTATCAATGGAGCGGGTTGACAAATTACTATTTGCATATATGCTTATTTTCTTAGCTGTTGCTATCATTATTATAGCCTTTGTTATGGTGTCTGGTTTTTATTTTATAAAGTCTATTGTAATTCCGGTTAGAGAAGTTGGAGCTGCCGCTCGAAAGTTTGCAACAGGTGATATGAGCACACGTATTATAAAGAAATCCGACGATGAATTGGGCGAACTTTGCGATATAATTAACTTTATGGCCGATGAAATTTCTGCTTCTGAAGAACTTAAAAATGAGTTTATATCATCTGTTTCACATGAACTAAGAACTCCACTTACAGCTATTAAGGGGTGGGGCGAAACATTGATGACGCTGGGTGCTGAGGATAAGCAAACAATGCAAAAGGGAATGAGAGTTATCACAAGCGAAACAGAGAGATTATCAATTATGGTTGAGGAATTATTGGACTTTTCTCGTATGCAAAATGGAAGATTAACTCTTGTTAAAACCAAGATAGATATATTAGCTGAACTTGGTGAAGCAGTAATGATTTATACTGAGCGTGCAAAGCGTGATGGTATAGAGCTTGTTTATAATGAGCCTGAAATGGTTTCATTTATTTTTGGAGATAAAAACAGATTAAGGCAAGTATTTATCAATATTATTGATAATGCATTAAAATACTCTGATGCAGGCGACACAGTTACTGTTGATGTAGTTGAGGATGCAGGATATATAAACGTAGTAGTAGCAGATACTGGTTGTGGTATTTCAAGCATTGATTTACCTAAGATTAAAACAAAGTTTTATAAGGCGAATATGACAAGACGAGGTTCTGGAATAGGGCTTGCTGTTGCTAATGAAATTGTTATTCTTCATGATGGGGAAATTGACATTGAAAGTGAGTTTAACGTTGGAACAGCTGTTACAATAAAACTCCCAATTAATCTTAAAAAAGGTGAAACGAGAAAAACTGAAATATCAACAACAATTGAATTTAATGTAATTGAGGAAGGAAAATATAATGATTCAAAGTAAAAATAGCGCAAAAAGCCAAGTAGGCGGACAAGCATTGATTGAGGGCGTAATGATGCGTGGCGTAAGTAATGCGGCAATGGCAGTCAGAACTCCAAATGGGGAGATTGATGTTGAGGAATGGACACTAAAAAAACCAGGCATAGCTAGTAAAATCCCACTTGTAAGGGGAATTGTGAATTTCATTGCTAGTCTTTCAATGGGATATAAATGTCTTTCAAAATCAGCTGAAAAAGCAGGTCTTGATGATGTTGAGGAAGATTATAAGCCATCTAAATTTGAAGCTTTTATCGAGAAAAAATTCGGCGATAAGCTTATGAACGCAGTTGTTATAACTGGTGTTGTATTAGGTATTTTAGGTGCAGTTGCATTATTTATGGTATTGCCATCTCTTGCAGTAAAGGGTATTGATATGCTTATCCCTTTAGGGGGATTTAAAGCATTAGTTGAGGGAATAATCAAAATAGCTATATTTGTTATTTATCTTGCATTCGTTTCTAAAATGAAGGAAATTAGGCGTGTATTTGAGTATCATGGTGCGGAGCATAAAACTATATTTTGCTATGAATCAGGCGAAGAGCTTACAGTGGAAAATGTAAGAAAGCAAAGTCGTTTTCATCCACGCTGTGGCACAAGCTTTTTAATTATTATACTTATTTTAAGCATACTTATATTTTCAGTAGTTACTTGGGAAAGCATATTAGTAAGAACATTGTTAAAACTTGCTTTACTTCCAGTTGTGCTAGGTATTGCATATGAATTAATTAAACTCGCAGGAAGATATGATAATGTTATTACAAGAGTTATTTCATTCCCTGGTATAAAACTTCAACATCTTACAACAAGAGAGCCAGATAACAGCCAAATTGAAGTTGCAATTGCCGCCGTGAAACCTTGTATAGGCATGAAACATGATAAGTCAGATGAACAATTAAATAAAAATATAGATACAGTTGATAAACAAGAAACTATTGAAACCACAAATGAACAGGATGAAACAGAAATCTATGCAGGTTAATATTAAAACAGCATACAAAACTGTATGTGATATTTTAAAGGATAATGAGAATTATTTATTTGAAACAAATGAACTTGTACGTCATTTCCTAAATGCGAGTAAAAATGATATTATTTTTGGAGATAAGCTGGTCAATCAAAATGAACTAGATATGCTTATTAAAATGGCAAATAAACGCAAAAGTGGATACCCACTTCAATATATACTTGGAGAGTGGGAATTTTTTGGACAACATTTTAAAGTGGGTGAAGGCGTCCTAATTCCTCGTGCTGACACTGAGGCACTTGTTGAGGTTTGTTTAGATTATGCTAAAGATAAAAATGATTTAAAGGTATTAGACCTATGCAGTGGAAGTGGATGTATTGCAATTACTTTAAAAAATCATATTGAAAATAGTAAGGTTTATGCATTGGAAAAAAGTGATTTTGCTTTAAAATATTTAAAGCAAAATATTGAATTAAATAAAGTCGATATAACAGTATTGCATGATGATGCATTGTGTCCTCAAACAAAACAAGATGATTTTGATATTATTGTTTCAAATCCACCATACTTGACAATAGAGGATATGAATGGTCTACAAAAAGAAGTAACATTTGAGCCAAAAATGGCGCTGTATGGCAATGATGATGGACTTGAATTTTACAAGCAACTCACGAAAATTTGGACACCTCACCTTAAAAAAGGTGGCTTGCTGGCTTATGAAATTGGGCAAAATCAGCATGAGGATGTTGCACAAATACTTAATTTAAATGGATATAATACCATTTGCAATAGACGTGATTTGTGTGATATAATAAGAGCAGTGTATGCAATAAAGTAGAAAATTCCCCGTCTGTACTTATGTTTTTATTGAGAATTTAAGTAGCAGTATCGGGATAAAAATACATAATGAACGGAGAATAATCATGGCTACAAAACCAAAGGAAAAACCATTAGTAGAACAACAAGTATCCGCGGCTGACAAGAAGAAAGCTCTTGAAACAGCAATTAGTCAAATAGAAAAACAATACGGCAAAGGTGCTGTAATGAAACTTGGACAAAATACAACAATGAATGTTGATTCTATATCAACAGGTTCATTGGGTCTTGACATGGCGCTTGGTATTGGCGGAGTTCCACGTGGACGTATTATTGAGGTTTATGGACCTGAATCATCTGGTAAAACAACGGTTGCTTTGCAAATTGTGGCTGAAGCACAAAAGGCTGGTGGAGAAGCGGCATTTATTGACGTTGAACATGCGCTAGACCCAGTTTATGCAAAAGCGTTAGGTGTTGATATTGACTCTCTTTTAGTTTCACAGCCAGACACAGGTGAACAGGCACTAGAAATAATGGAAGCACTAATTCGTTCGGGAGCTCTTGACGTAATAGTGCTTGACTCTGTTGCGGCAATGGTAACAAAAGCTGAGATTGAGGGCGAGATGGGTGATAGCCATGTTGGTTTACAAGCAAGATTAATGTCACAAGCATTAAGAAAACTTACAGCGGTTGTATCACGTTCAAATTGTGTTGCAATATTTATTAATCAGGTTCGTGAAAAAATTGGCGTTATGTATGGTAATCCAGAAACAACACCAGGTGGTCGCGCACTTAAGTTTTATTCTTCAGTTCGTATTGAGGTAAGACGTGGTGAAGCTATCAAAAATGGTACAGATATTATTGGTAACAAGACTAAATGTAAGATAGTTAAAAATAAAGTTGCACCTCCTTTTAAAGAAGTTATTTTTGATATTATGTATGGTGAAGGTGTATCTCGTATTGGTGAAATAATTGACTTTGCAGTTGATGCAGATATTATTGATAAGAGTGGCGCATGGTTTAGTTATAATGGTGAGCGTTTGGGTCAAGGCCGTGATAAAGTAAAGAAACTACTTTCAGAGAATGAAGCACTTAGAGAAGAAATTGCATCAAAAGTAAAAGAACATAGTGCTGAGCTTTTAGATAAATCAAGAACTAAGGCTAGTAGTGACAAAGCCGAGGAAACTCAACCAGTTGAGAAGTCACTTGCTTCAAGAGTGGGTGCAAACATCGACATCGAGGCTGACGAGAGCGATTTTGACTAATGAAAGTTACTGATATTGCTAAATCCAAATCAACTAGATATACAGTGTATGTAGATGATGAATATTGGTACATACTCGATATAGAAATAATTATGCAAAATAGTATGAAAATCGGTATGGAAGTTGACGAGGATATGCTTGATGATATAAAAATTCAAGCAGAACGTCGAAAGGCGAGAGAACGTGCATATTATCTTTTAGGTTATCGTGATCATTCAAAAAAAGAACTTTACGATAAACTATTACAATCTGTGCGCCCAGAAATTGCGCTCGAAATCGTTTTAATGGTTGAAGAGCAGGGATTGCTAGATGATGAAAAATATGCTCAAAAGCTTGCTAATTATTATATAGAGCAAAAAAAATGGGGAGCAAAAAAAGCTTTCTATGAGATGTTTAAAAAGGGAATTAGCAAAGAACTTGTCTTTGAAGCAATTGCACAATGTGATACAGACTGGGTTGAGCAAATTACTGCTATAATTGATAAAAAGTATGCTCAATATCTAGATGATTACAAAGGTAAGCAAAAAGTCATAGCCGCATTAATGCGTTTGGGATATAACTACGATGACATAAAAATAGCAATAAATGAGTACAATATATAATATAAAAGGAGAAAACATGGCGATAAGAGTTTCAATGGTATCTTTGGGTTGTTCTAAGAACCAGATAGATGCCGAAATGCTGCTTGCAGTAATGAAAAATAATGGATTTGAGCTTACAGGTGATGTATCACAAAGTGATGCTGTAGTTGTTAACACCTGTGGTTTCATACAATCAGCAAAAGAGGAAGCAATAGAAAATATCCTAGAACTTGCAGAGCTAAAAAAAGAAGGAACAATTAAAGCAATTATAGTGACAGGCTGTCTAGCACAACGTTATCAGAATGAGATTGCAAATGAACTTCCTGAGGTTGATGCAGTTTTGGGAATTGGTTCAAATAGCGAGATATGTGACGCTATTAATAAAGCGCTTAATGGTGATAAAACTTGTTCTTTTGGAAAAAAAGAGGATTTATGCTTAAACGGCGAACGTGTGCTTTCAACATTGCCACATTATGCATATTTAAAGATTGCTGAAGGCTGTGATAATTGCTGTAGTTATTGCGCAATTCCGATGATAAGGGGAAGATTCAGAAGTCGCCCTAAAGAAGAAATTATTGCAGAAGCAAAATGGCTAGCAGAGCAAGGGGTTAAAGAAGTTATAGTTGTAGCACAAGATACAACACGTTACGGTGAAGATTTATATGGTAGTTATCAGCTTGCATCATTATTGAAAGAGCTAGCTAAAATTGATGGTATTGAGTGGCTAAGAACACTATATTGTTATCCAGATAAAATTACTGATGAATTACTTGAAGTAATGCAACATGAACCGAAAGTGTTGAAATATCTTGATATACCAATACAACACTGTAATGCGGATATACTAAAGTTAATGAACAGAGGTCAAGATAAAGAAATCCTTGTTAATTTGTTTGATAATATTCGTAAAAAAGTAAGCGGCATTACTTTAAGAACTACGTTAATCACTGGTTTCCCAAATGAAACAAATGAGCAATTTGAAGAATTATGTGATTTTGTAAATGAGGTTAAGTTTGACCGTTTAGGTTGCTTTGCATATTCTGCTGAAGAAGGCACAAAAGCGGCAACAATGGACAATCAAATTGATGACGATGAAAAAGAACGTCGTGCAGAAATTATTATGAACCAACAGGCAATTATTATGGAGAATTTAAATAATCTAAAACTTTCATCTACTATAAGAGTAATTGTTGAGGGATTTGATAAGTTTGGCGAATGCTATTTTGGAAGAAGTGAAGCTGACGCACCCGAAATAGATGGTAAAATCTTTTTCACAAGTGAAAACTCTTATGTGTTGGGAGATTTTGTAGACGTTTTAATAGATGAAGTGCTTGACTACGACCTAGT
>DAMDCT010000081.1:0-11713 GCA_032091455.1 Oscillospiraceae bacterium
CTGCTGAATATGAAAAAGCAAGAGAGTCCACACTTACGGCATATTACACTGAACCAATGATAATTAAAGCTATGTATCAAGGACTATTGAATTTAGGAGTTGATGGAAAAAGTAAAATATTAGAGCCTAGTATGGGTGTAGGCAATTTCTTTGGAATGCTTCCTAATGAATTACAGCAATGTGAATTGCATGGAGTAGAATTAGACGATTTAACTGGTAGATTAGCAAAACAGTTATATCAAACAGCAGACATACAGATAAAAGGTTATCAGGATACAATGTATCAAGATAACCTTTTTGATTGTTCAATAGGAAATGTACCTTTTGGTGATTTCAACGTAAGTGATGATAAACATAGATTTTTAGTGCATGATTACTTCTTTGCAAAAACTCTTGATAAGGTAAAGCCTAACGGTGTTATTGCCTTTATCAGTAGTAAAGGAACTCTTGACAAAGCTAACTCCACATTTAGAAAATACATGGCAGAACGTGCAGAGTTAATAGGTGCGGTAAGACTTCCTAACACAGCCTTTAAAGCTATTGCTGGTACTGAAGCTACAACAGATGTTATCTTCTTACGCAAGCGAGAAAAACAAATAGTATGCGAACCTGAATGGGTACACGTTGGACTAACTGAAAACAATGTACCAGTCAATCAATACTACATTGATAACCCACAAAACCTACTTGGCGAAATGGTTTATGAGAGTTCTCAGTTTGGACAGAGTGCAGTATTAAAGCCTTTTGATAACTTCGATTTGTATAGTGAACTTGAAAATCGAATTGTTTCATTTGCCAAAGATGCAGGTGTGAAGAAAACAAAGACTATTACACCAACAGTAAAAACAAAGCAACAAGTTGAGGAAGTCCTTGATGCTGACCCTAATGTTAAGAATTTTACTTATACTGTCATTGATAATAACGTTTATTATCGTGAAAATGAAACTATGTCACTTGTAGACCTTTCGTCAAATTTGTGCGAACGTATCAAGGGCATGGACAACATACGAAAAACCGTTAGAAGTATCATATTTGTTCAAATGCATAATCAGATTGAAAAGCTTGAAGGATTTCAAGCATTGTTAAATGACCAGTATGATGCGTTTGTAAAAAAATATGGAAATATCAATAGCAAACTCAATAAAAAAGCCTTTGAAGAGGATAGTGACTATCCCCTATTATCATCTATTGAAAATGTTGACTCTAAAGGTATTGTTGCTAAGTCAAAGATGTTCACACAAGCTACGATTAAGCCAAAGATTAATTTTATACCTAAAACTTATGAGGACTTAATTACCCTTTCAATGTCTAGATTAGGTGAAATTGATATTGAATTTATGGCTGAGCAATTTAACGTGACAGTTCTTGATGTTATTGAGAACTTAAAAGGCAAGATATATTTAAATCCACAAAAATTCGCAAACTTGTATAATAGACAGCAGATAAATAACACTCGTGAATATAACGATACTGATACAAGAGATATGTCACTTAAAAGTTATGAAACTACTGATAAATATTTAAGCGGTAATGTTAAAGAGAAACTAGACTTTGCAAGAGAAAAAGCTATAGAAAACCCTGAACTTTATGAAGAAAATGTACTTGCATTGGAAAAGGTACAACCTACCCCATTAACTGCTGATGAGATTGATATGAAGTTAGGTAGTAGTTTTATCGACATAAAATACTACAAGCAATTCATGTATGATTTAGCTGAAACTCCACGTTATCAAAGGCAGACAAACGAAACTAGCCAACGCAAGGATGAAGTAACTCTTACCTATAATAGTTACAATAGTGAGTATACGATATACAATAAAAGTTTGCACTCAAGTGTAAAAACAAACTCAGCTTATGGTACTGATAGAAAGTCATTTTACTCCATTATAGAGGATAGTCTAAATCTTAAAGATACAAAAGTGTATGATAGAAAAATGGTGGATGACAAAGAAAAGCCAGTATTAAACATTAAAGAAACTCAACTTGCAAGGCAAAAGCAAGTACTTATACACAGCATGTTTAAAGATTGGCTACTAAGTGATATACACCGAGCGAATGACGTTATCAAAACCTATAACGAAAGATTTAACGTGTATCGTCCACAAGTGTTTAATGGTGCAGACTTGTTCTTAGAGGGAATGAGCAATGAAATTGAATTGCGACCACATCAAAAAGATAGTGTTGCACGTTGCCTTTATAGTGGCAATAACGTACTTTTAGGACACGTTGTTGGTGCAGGCAAAACGTATACAATGGCATCTGCTGCTATGGAATTAAAACGTATAGGCATTGCAAACAAGCCTTTGTTTGTAGTTCCTAATCATTTAACTGAACAATGGGGCAGTGATTTTTTAAAGCTTTACCCTAACGCAAATATTTTAGTTGCAAAGAAAAAGGATTTTGAGCCATTACATCGCAAACGTTTTATTGGACGCATATGTACTGGTGAATATGATGCAGTTATTATCGGACATACACAGTTTGAAAGAATACCAATGTCAAAAGAATATATAAAAGCTGAAATGGAAAATCAAATAAATGAAATTACTTGTGCAATTTCAAGAATGAAAGAGGATGAGGGTAGCAAACGTTATTCAATAAAACAAATGGAATCACAAAAAGCAAAGCTTGATGATAAATTAAAAAACCTAGATAAAAAGAAAAAAGATGATGTTATTACGTTTGAAGAAACTGGTATTGACCAAATATTTGTTGATGAAGCACACAACTACAAGAATTGTTTTGTACACACTAAAATGACAAATGTTGCAGGAGTTACAACTTCAAATGCTCAAAAAAGTTTTGATATGTTAATGAAAACAAAATATATAGCTGATAAAAATGATGGTAAAGGTGTAATTTTTGCTACTGGTACTCCTATTAGCAACTCAATGACTGAAATGTTTGTAATGCAAAGATATTTACAGCCTGATGCACTTATTAAGTCAAGGGTATCTTACTTTGATGAATGGGCATCTACCTTTGGTGAAACACAAACAGCACTTGAGTTAAAGCCTGAGGGTACAGGCTACAGATTAAAAACAAGATTTGCTAAGTTTCATAATCTCCCTGAACTTATAAATATGTTTGCCCAGGTTGCAGATATAAAGGTAGCAGAGGACTTAAACTTACCTATTCCAAAGTTAGTTACTGGTAAGCCTATCATTGAGGTGTCCCCTGCTAGTGAATTTGTAAAAGCTCATATAGACACATTGGCAACTCGTGCTGAAAAGATTAGAGAAGGACTAGTTGATGCGTGGGAGGACAACATGTTAAAAATCACTGGTGAAGGAAAAGCAGTTGCTATTGATGCACGTTTAATAGACCCAAAGGCAGTTGTGGACCGCACATCTAAGGTTTATAAATGTTGTGATAATGTAGTTAAGTTATATAATAAATGTGCTGACGATAAAGCTTTACAGCTTATTTTTCTAGATAGTGGTTTGTCCTTATATCCAATTATTAAAGAGGATTTAGTAAGTCAAGGTGTTAATCCTGATGAAGTTGCATTCATACATGAAGCTAAAACTGATGAGCAAAAGGCTCAACTTTTTGCTAAGTGTAGAAGTGGTGACATCAGAGTTCTTATTGGTTCTACTCAAAAAATGGGAGCAGGGACGAACGTGCAAGAACGTCTTGTAGCTAACCATCATTTAGATTGTCCATGGCGTCCTGCAGACATTGAGCAACGTGATGGTAGGATACTTAGACAAGGTAATATGTATGATGAAGTCTATGTTTATCGTTATATTACAGAGAATACATTCGACTCGTATTTATGGCAAATTCAAGAAAATAAGCAGAAGTTTATAACACAAATTATGACTAATAAGTCCGCTGTACGTTCTTGTGATGACATTGATAGTGCAGTACTTGACTGTGCAGAGATTAAAACTCTAGCAACTGGTGACCCACGCATAAAACAAAAAATGCAGTTAGACAATGATATTTATGTATTGCAAATTGAGAAATCAGCATATCAGAAAGAGCATATTAAGTTGCAGAATATTGCTATTGAAACTCCAAAACAGATTGATTTAGTAACTAAACGTATAGATATGATAAAAAGTGATATGCAACGATTAAGTTCTAACAAAGGTGAAGACTTTAAAATAACTATAGGCGGTGCTTTCTATGACGAACGTACTAAGGCAGGTGAAGCGTTTAACAAACTTCATAACAGTAATGTAGATAAAGTTGGAACGGTTATAGGAAACTATTGCGGATTTGATTTAGTCATTGTAAAGCCTAGTTTTTGTGAAACGGCACAAATTATACTTAAAGGTGAGATTGAACATAGGGTTGATTTAGGTTTAAGTGCGTTAGGAAACATTACTCGCCTTGAAAACATCTGCGACTCACTTCCCTATATGCTGAAAAGTTCTCAACATCAATTAGCCGAACTTGAACATAAACAAGTTGATGCATTGATAGAATTGAAAAAACCATTTACAAAGGATGATGAATTAAAAGAAAAATTGCAAAAACAAGTTGCTCTTAATTCTGAAATGGAACTTGGCAAACCTAGTGATATTGTTATGAAAGAAGATGATGAAAATGAGATAAGTAATCAAGTAAGCACCCATGATGAGGAAGAAAATGAAATGTAGAAAGGCGGAGAAAAACTAAAATTGAAAATCACAAAGGTACAAATATCAACTAGCAAAGATAAATTTTTCATATGTTGTTGATAAAATTTTTATTTTGCTATAATATGGTATAATACAATAGCAAGTTTCTTATGTTTTGTGATAGATAAGGAGATGGTAAAAGTGGACGTTATATTAAAAAAAGCTACTATTGAAGATGCAAATTTTATTTACGAAATGCAAAATAAAGCATTTATCCCTTTGCTACAGCAATATGAAGATTATGATACAAGCCCTGCCAATCAACCTATTGAAAGAGTTATATTCGGATTAAATCGGAATGATACTACACATTACTTAATAATGTACAATGGAATTGCAGTTGGAACAATTAGAATTAGAATGCCTGAAGGAAGTAATAATGTTATTAAGGTAGATCGAATTTTCGTAAACCCAGACTATCAAAACAGAGGGATTAGTCAGGAAGTTTTCAAACTTATTGAGGATCTTTATCCGAACAAATGCTGGAAGCTGGATACCATTCTTGAAGAAAAAGGTAATGTATATTTATATGAAAAGATAGGTTATACAAGAACAGGAAAGTACGAGCAAGTAAATGAGAAAATGACTCTTGTTTTTTATGAAAAGAACCTTGTCAAGTGAGCATAAACTCTTAAAGTACTTACAACCAAATAAAATCACAAAAAGGATTGAACTCTAAATATAAGAGTCAATCCTTTTTGTGATAATAAATAAAGCCAAGGAGGACCACACCATGATAACTATAAAGCAACCACATAAAGAAAACTTTACGCAAGAACAACTTGCACGAGCCAAACAAGTTGATTTATTAACTTACATATCTGCTCGCTATGAAGTTAAACCACATGGCGGTACAGAATACAAAATAGTTGAGGATGGGCATGACAGCGTTATAATCTTCCCACAAACAAATTCATGGTATGACTATAAAAATGCTGTTGGTGGTGACATTATAAGTTTTGTAATTAAGCATGAAGGCAAGGATATAGTTACTGCTGTAAAAGAACTTATCAATGAAACCTATGACCCACAAAAAATATATATTTCAAAACTAACAGAACCTACACAAAGTAAGGAAAGAGTTACTTTGCCTGATAAAGCGAGCAACGATAGACGAGTATTTGCTTACCTAATCAAGACAAGGGGAATTGATAGAGATATTGTGAAAGCCTGTATTGATAACGGTAGCATTTATCAAAGTAAAGAAGTTATCCCAAGAGGTGATAAAGAATTCACTTTTAACAACTGTATTTTTGTTGGGTTTGATACAGAAAACAACCCACGTTATGCAAGCCAACGTAGCATGAACGATAATATCAATGTTAGCTTTAAGCCATTCAAGCAAGATGTTAAAAACTCCGAAAAGGACTATGGCTTTTTAATTAAAGGTAATGACAATGCTGAATGGTTATCAGTTTGTGAAGCTCCAATTGATGCATTAAGCATTGCTACTCTCAATAAGCAAAAATACATTGACGGAAAAGAAGAACATATTTTAAGTTTAGGCGGTGTATCAGATAAGGCAATTGATGAGTTTTTAAAGCATAATGATAAAATAAAAGTTATCAACGTGTGCCTTGATAATGATGAAGGTGGGAGAAAAGCTGGGGAAAGAATTAGAGAGAAATATAGCGAATTAGGTTACAAGGTGGTTGAAAGTTATCCAAAAGAAAAAGATTATAACTTACAATTAAAATATGAAATTGAACGAAAAAACGAACCGATTATTGATGCACCTGAACAAGCACTAAACAATAAACGTGCATTCATGCACTTAACTGAAACTAAAAAGCTAGATAAAGACCTTGTCAATGATTTGCTCAATGACGGTAGTGTTTATCAAGCAGATAGACAAATACTTGATGGCCAAGGAAACCCTAAAACAATTTCAAATACTATCTTTGTGCAAAAAGATAATACAGGAACGCCAGTCTATGCAATATCAGTTAATTACAATACAAGTCAAGATAAGGCAGATTTTAAAGCTGAATATAAAAATGAAGGACAAGCAAGAAGTTATTTATCACGAAAAGGTGATTCTAGCGACTTGCTTGTTTTTAATAATCCTATTAGTATGCTGTCCCATCAGACTTATGTTAAAGAACAAGGAGCAGAAAATCACAACAACTATATTTGTTGTATATCAAATCCTAGTGAAGCAATTAGCCAGTTTATTGAAGACAACCCTAATATCAAGGATGTTAAGGTAATGCTTGATAGAGCAGTATCTATAAATCCAAAGACAAATCAACAAGTCGATTTTAGAGAGTTCTCTTATAACAAGATAAAGAAGACTATTTCAAGTAAGAAAGTATCAGTTTCAAAGAAATTTGCAAAAGGGATTGACTTAAATCGTGACTTGCAATCAATAAAATGTAATGGAAAATTAGCAAAAAAACAAAATAGCATTGAAAATAGCGTAGAAAATGAAAGATAAAAAGGTATTACGATTGTCATACCTTTTTATCGTAGGTAATACCTGTTAAAGCCTGTGGCTTTAAGCTGTTGTCCGTCGTCAGTATGACGACTATTCCTGCCTTACCACTACGTGGTGAGGTTTTGGGGCACAGCCCCATTTTATTAGTAAAAAACAAAAAATATTGAGCCGAAGCTCAATTCTTCGAACGGAGTGATATTTATCAGTAAGCTTAATGCAAGTCCAGTTTGTATTAAAATGGACAATGAAATGCTGAACACAATAAACACGTTGGCGAGCAAAAAGCACATTACCAATTCGGCTTTAATTCGCCGACTAATTTCAATGGGTCTTGAAAAAGAACTTGCAAAAGAAAGTATTGATTTTGTAAGGGAACAAATTCACGATGAAATCAAGTCCACATGTTTTCCTCAATTCGAGAGGATTGCAAAACTTGAAGCAAAAATTGGTTATCAATCAGTAGCTAATTTTTATCTGCTTGCGTACATCATGGATAGCATTCTTCCTGCAAGCACAAAAGTAAACTTTCAAGAAATCAAACGTAATTCAAAAGCAATGGCAATTGCATATTTAAAACTTAGTGAAAATGAATTTGCTGATTTTGTAAAAAGTGAAGATGCCGCACTTGAAATGTTAGATTTAAAATGATATATTAAATAGAAAAGGAATGTGACAAAAATGGCAACATTAACAACTGAACAAACAAAGGTTGAATATCTTGATTTAACTGATGAGGATATAACCTACATTGAGGACATGGCAAACTTCTATGACATTACTCGTGAGGAAGCTTTAGAACGGTTTTTAACAGGTAACATTGAGGGCAATGTACTTACTGAAGAAGAAATCGCAGAGTTTGAAAGCTTTGCGGGGTAATGTTATAATACAGCATTATTTATAATATGTGAGGTGGCATGTAAAACGATGAACTTTTGGAACAAGTTGTTTTGTCGAAAAATGACAAATAGTTGCAATATGAGATTAAGATTAATTAACGCTGATTATGCTCCGGATGATTTATATAATCAACTGCCTGTAACGTGCAAACTTATCAGAGAATTGCCAGGTTCGGACAGAGCAGATTATTGGCTTGCCAAAACAGAAAAGCATATTGCATTTAATGAAATAACCGTAGATTACTTAATTGTTTCCCCAAGATTTGTCGGAGTTACAATTAAGCCAGGCATAGGTGAGGTTGTACTGGGTGTAGCTTATGTTACAGACAAAAGTCTAATTAATGATACTAACTTGGATTTTAAGAAATGTGAGTATGTTGCAATCTGCATGGCGGAAGAAACAAAATAGTAATATAAACAAATTACATCAACATATTTTAAAAAGCGATAGAGAAAATTCTATCGCTTTTTATATTCCCCGAACGAGGTGAGAAAACATGAGCAAGGTGGTTTTCAAGCAGTGGATATATAAACCTAATAAATCAGGCACACCAAAAGCTATATCTCGAATGATGGAATACATAGCAACTCGTGAGGGTGTTGAGTTAGGTTCGATAGATATAGAAAAAGAGATAGAAATAATTAGTAATGAAAAGAAGTTTAACGAAGAACTTTACATTCAATATATAGCAACTCGAAAAGGTGTTGCGACTGATGGGCAGGCTCATGGGTTATTTGGTAGGCTAACTGATATGAAAGAAATGGGCGATATTGAGGACTTACAGCTTACACGAGGATATGTAGAAAATCTTGTTCATAATAAAAAAACAGTATATAATGCTGTGCTTTCTTTAAAAGAAGAAGATGCAATTGATAAAGGCTTAATAACCAAAAGTGATTGGGGTGAACTTGTAGATAAGCATATCAACGATATTGCACGGACAATGGGAATACAACCAAGAACACTCGAATGGGTGGGTGCAGTGCATATGGAGAAAGACCATCCGCACGTTCACATTATGTATTGGGATACAGCACAAAAAGTTGGAGTTAATTTCATTAAGCCTGAACTTGCTAACAGTATTCGAAAAGATATTACAAAGGATTTATTTCAAGAAGAAATAAAAGAGATAAGAAATCGAAAGGATCTGCAACATAACCAATTAATAAACATGATATTCAATGATGAAAATAGCGTGTTGAAAAATCCTAAGTATGAATTTTGTAATATGAAACTTTCGGATATATACAAATTAAGCCAAAACAAAAATGTCAACTACCATATTCTAAACCGACGCATGGCAAGCAAAAGTGTATCAGAATTAACGCATAAATTATTATTACTTGATAAGCAGATTAGAAAAGATTATCCAAAGGGTGGACTTAAGTATAAATACTTGCCTGAACATTTAAAAGCTTGCCTTGATGAATTGTCTAAAGAAATAATAAGTAATAACCCTGATATTGCAAAAGAGTTTAACAAATATATTGATGCTGTTAAAAGTCAAGCAGAAATATATGGCGGTGAGAAGAATATAAATGATTACTCACAAAAGGCAAAAAAAGCTATGTATAACGAAATTGGTAATAAGGTACTTGCTACAATCAAAGAAATGCGGACCGTTCAATCTTCTGCAAAGAAAGAGCATAGAGATATTGAACTTCAAAAGAAAATTGCTCACTATAATCGAACAATGACAATGAACCTAATGCAAGGAATATTTGATGCAGTGGTTGAGGGTAACAGCAGAGCAAATGCTAATAAAAATAAAACTAAGAAAATTAATAAAGATATGACAAAGGCTCAACAAGCCGATTTGATAAGAAAGAGCAAAGATGTATCTTTAGAATGGGGTGATTAATATTAAATTTAATTTAAAAAAGGAAACTAAATATAAGATTGCATTAATTGCATTGTTATTTATTATTTCAGTTTTAGGTGCTGGACTTTTTTCAAACTTCTTTATAATGACTATATCACAAAAAACGCAAAACATTTTAAAATTAAATAGCTTTTTTCAAAGTATAACATCAAACTTAACACATTTGATGTTATTTTTTATTGTAACCGTTATGCTTTTTATTTCACTTTGCTATTTTATTTTTTGGAAAAGAACTATTACACACGTTAAAACTGGAATGATAAAGCTGACACCATCAATAGAAATTCCTGAGCCTGCAGGACAAAATCAATATGGTAGTGCAAGATTTACAACTCCTGAAGAACAAAATAAATATTTTGAAGAAATACAAATTGATGCAAATGATGAAGTGATGAAATGGCTATTACAAGAAGGCAAAGAAGATTATAACTCAGTTGAAACTGGCGAGGTGCGAGATACTAACAAATTGCACATCAATGAAAAAGTATTTGAAAAAGGTGGTGTGCCAGTTGGATGGAACGTGCTTACCGATAAAGAAAAAACAGCCGAAATAGAGTCGATAAAAATGATTACTGGTGATGTGCATACTGTTTGTTTTGGTGCTACACGTTGCGGTAAAACTAGAACACTTGTAATTCAAGGTATTGTTACTCAAGCTTTAAGTGGTGTGGATATGTTAAATTGTGACCCTAAGGGCGAACTTTATCAATACACATATCCATTACTTAAAAGATTAGGCTACAAAGATTTTGCACTTGATTTTAAAAACCCATCACGTGGAATAAGATATAACTTTTTGCGGTTTATCATTAATGCGATTAATGAGATTGACGAAAAAAAAGAGAATAAAATAGACTGTATTACAAAAGCAACTGCTTATTGTTGGGATTTTGCAGATTGTTTAGTTAAAGAAAGCAAAAACGGTGACGCTTTATGGACTAATGGTGAAAAGTCTATAATTGCAGCGGCTACAATGCAAATAGTATATGATAATTCTCCATATGGCTTAAAATTACAGTATCCTAATGCTGATGAGGACGAACTAAAAGAGTTATATAAAACTAAACATAGGTATTATCAAAACTGTACTAACTTGTTTAATTACATATCAAAAATGACTGTTCCAAACCCTACTACAAAGAACCTGATACTTGAAGATATTATAGCAGTGTTACCTGATGACCACCCATCAAAGCTTACTATGGCAATAGCCCAATCTGCTCCACCGAAAACTAGAGGTAGCTTTATAACATCAGCACTTGCTACTTTAAGTTTATTCACAGACCCTAATATTTCATCAATGACAAGTGAAACGGATGAAGGAATATTTGACCCTAATATTAAGAAGGCAATATTTATGATACTTCCTGACTCCAAACAGACTTACTATCCATTAGCGAGTTTATTTGTTAATCAGTACTATCAATATATAGCAGATATTGCTGATGAAAAGGGTGGCAGACTTGATAGGGACTTTGAGTTTAATCTTGATGAGTTTGGTAACTTTACAAAAATCCCATTTTTTGATGGGAAGATGACAGTTGCGGCAGGACGTGGCATTCACTTTCATTTATATATTCAATCAAAAGAACAGTTAACCGAAAAATATGGCAAAGAAATAGCAAGTATAATTCTTGATAACTGTCATTTTTGGATTTACTTAAAAACAGGTGGACAAGAAACATTAAAATTAATTGAAGAAAAACTAGGTAAATATACAGTGCTTTCGACTTCTGCATCTGCTTCACAAAACGATAATGGAAGTTTTAGTACTAATACAAGTGGTTCAACATCTACTTCGACTCAACTCATAGCACGCTCGTTGTTGTTTGCGAATGAGATTGAAAAGATTGAACGTCCTTATAT
>DAMDCT010000082.1:0-315 GCA_032091455.1 Oscillospiraceae bacterium
TGTTAAAGTATCTATCGTAGGTGCTGGTATGCAATCAAACCCAGGCGTTGCTGCTAAAATGTTTGAAGCACTATATGAATCAAATATAAACATTCAAATGATTTCAACAAGTGAGATTAAAATCTCAGTACTACTAGACCGTAAAGATGCAGATACTGCGGTAAATGCAATACATGACGCATTCTATACTAATAAAGATAAGTAAATATATAAAAAATGGACTTAAACGAATTTATACACGTTTAAGTCCATTTTTTATACTCTACTATATTTTCTTTATTTTAACTTTTTTATCACAGGAAACAATAGCCTTTT
>DAMDCT010000082.1:326-1527 GCA_032091455.1 Oscillospiraceae bacterium
GTAAAAATCACTTAATGAATACTCACGCTTTAATACTGATAACTCAGTGCAACCTAATATAATTTTATCACATTCTTGCAGTCTTAACTCATTGACAACAGACTTGAATTTCTCTAAATCTATTGGTTTTGATGCTTTAACGTTGTCGTATATAATATCCATTACAAATTGTTGGTTTTCTGCAGATGGACAAACAGGCTCAATACCTTGCTTTTTAAGTGCATTTTGAAAAAGATTTGTAGTAATCGTTCCATTTGTTGCAAGAATGCCAACTTTTTTTACTCCGATATTTTTTAAAAAAAGGGCGGTTTCTTCAATCATGTTAATAAATGGAACATTCACACAAGCTTGTAATTCGTCATAAAAATAGTGTGCCGTGTTACATGGAGTAACAATAATATCTGCACCCCAAACCTCAAGCTTTTTAGCATCCTCTTTCATTATATCAACAGGGCTAGGCTTTGTATTATCTAAAATAAATGCAGTTCTATCAGGAATTTCTGTATGATTTAAAACAATCATATTAATATGATCTTGATCAATATCCGCATCTGTTGAGTTAATCAAAACTTCCATAAAATATGCAGTTGAAAGCGGACCAACACCGCCGATTACTCCTAAAGTTTTCATTCAGACAGACCCTTTTTACCATAATATTTTTTATATTTTCTAAAGTGGTTTAGCATATTAATTTTAAGCTTAATATAGCGTTTTATATTCAAATCCTTTTTATAAAATAGTGAATTAATACATTTTCCCTCTTTTATTAGTTGCCTTACTTCATTTAATGCTTGTTCATCTTTTACGTATTTGTATACAATTCCTTTTGGAACTTGAATCCATAAGAATTTATTTTTTGCAATAGTAAGAGGCATATCTTTATTATATATAACATCATCAACAAGCCATTTTGCAAGGTTATATCCACTAGCTGTTACAAAGTAGCTTGAACGGCCTTGTCTTATATTTGTTTCAAATAATTTATATTTGCCATCACGAGTATCATATTTCATATCAAAGTTAGCAAAACCAGAATATTCAATTTCTTCTAGGAAAACTTTAAACTTATTTAAGAGTTCTTCATCATAGGTGTTGATTATTGCAACATAACTTCCTATTCCTTGAGGAGTATGTTCTTCTAAAAGAGCATGTCCAAGTGCCATAAGCTTAACTTTTTTATCTCTGCCAACATAGCAGTTTA
>DAMDCT010000082.1:1537-3869 GCA_032091455.1 Oscillospiraceae bacterium
TCACCTGGGATGAATTCTTGAATTGTAAGATGGTCTTTATAAGTTGAGGAATAGATTGCAGTTAATATTCTGTCATACTCAGCTTTATCTTGGGCAACAAACACCTTCATTTTACCAGGGAAAGAGCATTTCCAATACTCAACTGAATTAGACGCTTTGATTATTACAGGAAATTGAATATCAATCTCTGTTGTTGCATAATCTTCAAAAGACACCACTTCAGTTTTAGGATAGTCAAATCCATACTTTTCGCAAATATGATAAAAACTCTCTTTAAGACTTAATGTTTTTAATAATTCTTCAGAAAGACAATTAAATTCATAATATTTTTTTAGTGTATCTTGGAACTTAACTAACAGCTTTACATATCCATCACCACAAGGAACTAATACAAGTTTTTTACCTTTATGTTGATTTGCAACCTCAATAAGTTTTGCTAAAAATTTATCTGGGTTTTCTAAGTCTTGTTCAAAAGTGAAATCTATAATTTTTGAATCAACAGTGGCAGTAAATACTGTCTTGCTAATTGCAATTGAGCGAACTCCATACTCTTCATGGAATGAACGTGCCATTCCGTATACATTAGCATCGCTACCTAGCAATATAGGAATAAAAGTAACATCTGACATAATTTTGACCATTATTTATTCATCGCTAAAAGTGATGAATAAATTTCCTTTCCTATAATTATTTGCGTTCCTAGCATATTTACTAAATACAATAGGATTGCGGTCGTCGTTTGACCACAAAGCAAAAATATTTATAAGTTTAAATTTATTCAAACTTATAAGCTCCCGTCAATTAAAATTCATCTATTGATAATTCGATTAATTAATGTATTTGTGAATTCTGCTGTATAAAAATCTGTATCATATTTGGGATTATACTCCACAATATCAATAGATGAAATATCAAAATTGTCTAAGCTGTAGTCCATAATTTCATACACATCATCTTCGACAAAGCCGTCTTTTACAGGCACAGTGACACCTTTTATAATATCGGGGTTCATTGAATCCAAGTCAAAGCTGACATGAAGTTTATTAATATCATGGAGGTATTCTTTAGCTTCATCCATGCAAGGCTTAATTCCACGTTGCTTTACTTCGTCATAGGTGTAGACTTTTATATCTAATCGCTCTACTATTTCTTTTTCAAGAGGGTCCATATCACGCACACCAAACAAAACCACATGTTGTGGCAAGACTTTTGGCTCAGTTGATGATATAGCAACAAGTTTTTCGTTACCAAAACCCATAATCGCAGAAACAGGCATGCCATGGATATTACCTGATATTGTTGATACATCAGTATTTATATCAGAGTGTGAGTCAACCCACAATAACCCCAGTTTGCTTGTATTTAATGCAGCTCCTGAAACAGTTCCTATTGCAGATGAATGATCTCCACCAATAAAAATAGGAGTGTTGCCGTTGCTTATAACGTTATTTATTTCCTGTGATATTTCATTGCAAGTTGCAACTACACTATTTAAATTTTTGAGGTTTGTCAAATTGTCTTCTTCAACTTGAATTTCCTTAATTTTTCTTATGTTAAGATTTGAATATTGCTTATTTAAAGTGTCAATGCTTTTTTTAAGGCCTTTATCTGATACGCCAACATGCATTGCACACCCAACTAGCTCATACATTTCATATCCTCCTTATAATGCCAATTGTTATATGCTATATTTAAAATTATTGTAATATAATATTTACAACACTCTTATTATATCATTGTGTGTTGTGATAGTAAATAGAAATATTATTTAATCTCATTTGTGGTATATTATTCACTTTTCATATGAAATGTGGTACACTTTAAATTGTGCCACAAATTAAAGTATTTATATATAATACTATATGAATTTTAAAAGGCGTAATTGAATTTTTTAATAACCACATAAATCAAAGCTTTTATAAATATAGTTAAGGCACATTTATAATTAAATAAGTATATAAAGTTTGAGGATATTCAAACTTGTATGAAAGGAAATAATAAATATGAAAGTTTATTCAATCAACTCTTACGTTGATATGTTAGCTGATGCTGGGCTTTTAGTTGACAGCAAAATAGTTGATAGTACAATCGGAATAGAACATATTACTTATAACTCAAAACAAACAATGCCATATACAATGTTTGTTTGTAAGGGTGCGGCGTTCGTTGCTAAATATCTTGATGAAGCAGTAGAAAATGGAATTGCTTGTTATATGAGCGAAGTTTTATATAGTACAAAAAAAGATGTAAGCTATATATTAGTTAATGACGTTAGAAAAGCTATGGCACTTGTTGCTAGTGCATTTTATGATAATGTTTATGAAAAATTAAA
>DAMDCT010000082.1:3879-11690 GCA_032091455.1 Oscillospiraceae bacterium
ATAGGAAGAACAGGCACAAAGGGAAAGTCCACCACGCCATATTACATTAAGTATATTTTAGACGAATATTTACAAAATATTGGTGCGAAACCAAGCGCAATAGTGTCATCCATAGACGTTTTTGACGGAAAAATAAAAAAAGAGGCACATCTTACTACACCAGAAGCATTTGAACTTCATGAGCATTTCAATAATGCAGTACAAAGTGGAATACAGTTTTTTGAAATGGAAGTATCTAGTCAAGCACTAAAGTATGATCGTGTAACTGGTATTACTTTTGATGTTGGGGTGTTTTTAAATATATCAGAAGACCATATATCACCTGTGGAACATTCTGATTTAGATGATTATTTAAATGCAAAATTAAAGTTATTTAGTCAATCAAAACTTGCTGTAGTAAATATAAATTCAGATTTTAGTGAGCGTGTTCTCGAAGCATCAAAATTAAGCCACAGTGTAATTACATTTGGTACAGATGAAAAAGCAGATGTATATGGCTATAATATTCATAAAGAGAAAAATGATATAAAGTTCATGGTAAAGACTGCTGATTTCAATGAAGAATTTATATTGACGATGCCTGGACTTTTTAACGTGGAGAATGCACTTGCAGCAATCGCTGTATGTAATCATTTTAGCATACCTTTGCAGTACATGAAGAGTGGACTTAAAAAGGCCCGATCAAGTGGTCGAATGGAGATTTTTTCAACTCCAAATCAAAGTATTATTGCTATAGTCGACTATGCACATAATAACCTCAGTTTTGAAAAACTGTATCAGTCTACTTTAGAGGAATATAAGGGTAGAAAAATAATTACGGTTTTTGGCTGTCCTGGAGGGAAAGCTTATAATCGTAGAATTGAATTGGGAGATTTATCAGGAAAATATTCGGATAAGGTATATTTAACGGCAGAAGACCCAGGATATGATAATGTAAGTGATATTAGCAAGGAAATAAATATTCATGTTACTGCACATGAGTGCGAATGTCATATCATAGATGACAGGGGAGAGGCAATTAAATCTGCAATACTTAATGCTGATAATAATAGTATTATATTAATAACAGGCAAGGGGAATGAAACACGGCAAAAAATTGGAAGTGAATATGTACCATATGAAACTGATGCATATTATGCAAAGATGTATTTAGAGCAGGCTTTTGCAAAATCAGAAGTAAAAGAGTAAAATAAGTAAAAACGGGTGAGAATGTATAAGTATCTTCTCACCTGTTTTTATGTTCACATTTTATATATGAGTTTACGCAAAAAAGCCCACACCATTCGGTGTGGGCTTTGAATATAAAAATTAGTGGCAAATAGCTTGCTCTGTTTCTTTATCGAAAACATGAAGTTTATTAACATTGATAGCAATTTTAATAGTATCTCCAGTTTTTGCAGTTGTACGAGAGTTAACTCTAGAGATAATTGGCTCACCTTCAAGTGATAGATATAGATAAGTCTCATGTCCCATAAGCTCAGTAGCTTCAACATTACACTCAATTACGCCAGTTGTAGCTGTTGATAAGAACATTTCTTCATCATTAAGATCCTCTGGACGAACACCAATGATAACTTCTTTACCAATTCTTGCTTTCATTTCGCTATTAACTTTTCCTTCTGGAAGTTGAATAGTATATTTTTTGTTTTCAGAACCAAATTCAAGAGAAAGTTTACCAGCAGTTTCTATAAGCTTAGCATCAATGAAGTTCATTTGTGGTGAACCCATGAAACCAGCAACAAACAAATTAAGTGGCTTCTCATATAGGTTTTGTGGAGTATCAACTTGTTGAATGAAACCATCTTTCATAACAACGATTCTTGTACCCATTGTCATAGCTTCAACTTGGTCATGTGTTACATAGATAAAAGTTGTACCTAGACGTTGATGTAGTTTTGTAATCTCAATACGCATTTGAGCACGAAGTTTTGCATCAAGGTTTGATAGAGGCTCATCAAGTAAGAATACTTGAGGCTCACGAACAATAGCACGACCAAGAGCAACACGTTGACGTTGACCACCAGATAGAGCCTTAGGTTTTCTATCTAATAGATATGTAATGTCAAGGATTCTTGCAGCTTCATCAACACGACGTTTAATTTCTTCTTTTGGAGTTTTTCTTAATTTAAGACCAAATGCCATATTATCAAATACAGTCATGTGAGGATATAGTGCATAGTTTTGGAAAACCATTGCAATATCACGGTCTTTTGGGACAACTTCATTTACTAGTCTATCGCCAATGTAAAGTTCGCCCTCTGAAATCTCTTCTAGTCCAGCTATCATACGTAGGGTTGTTGATTTACCACAACCTGATGGACCAACTAAAATGATAAACTCTTTATCTTCAATTGCTAAATTGAAATCTGATACAGCGACTACACCGCCTGAATATTTTTTATAAATTCCTTTTAAGTCTAAACTTGCCATAATTAACCTCCTAATTTTGTGACCACTTAATAGAATAAGTGCTTCTTATACTATATCAAATTTTAATAGAAAATAACAGTACCTTATTGAACAAACTTTTTTGATGTACTTTATGGATATTGCATAAAAATCTACAAATGTAAAAAATGTCAAGGCATTTCATTTGCATTTTTTGCTAAAATAGTTTCAACTTCTTTGTGCAACATTTCTCTGCACATTCCTTCGTGTAATTTGTCGTCTAGTTCAATTCCACCCATATGTGTTCGTTTTAGATAGGTAACACCGCAGTTTACAACACCAAACATACGCTTAATTTGATGATACTTTCCTTCACAAATTGCAATTTCTAATAGAGGTTTTTCACCATCTTCAAGCACCGTTATTCTACAAGGCATACATGCATAACCATCTGCAAGTGTGATTCCTTGTTCTAATTTTTTAACATCTTCTGTAGATATTGAATTATCTAATTGTGTAATATATTTTTTCTCAATATGGTTTTTGGGTGAAAGTATTTTATGAGCAAAATCCCCATCATTAGTCATTAGTACAAAACCAACTGTATCTTTATCTAATCGTCCTGCGGGAAATAGATCGCTCCTGTACAGTTCTTTTGGGATTAAATCCAGTACAGTTTTATTGATTTTATCATCAGTTGCAGAAACTACACCTTGTGGTTTGTTTAGCATAATATACACAAATGGCTTATATAATATTTCTTTTGAATAAAGATATACCTTATCAGTATCTGTATTTACTTTTTGATCTGATGACATAGCAATAGTATTATTTATTTTAATACTGCCATTTTTAACAAGTGGCTTAATTTCTTTCCTTGACAGTATTTCTTGACTTGAGAAGAATTTATCAAGCCGCATGATAGGCATAACGTCAACCCCTAAATAGATTTTCTTTTAGTTTAACCTATTCAGTGTTAATATGCAAGTCGTTTAACGTTGACTAAAATCAGTTAAAAAATTCATATATTAGTATAATTTAAAACTAATATTATGCATTGTTTTTCATCTTAAAACCGTGCATAAAACCATCTAGTTTTAAAGAAGAAATATCCCCACCTATAATTTGATTGTTATAAATAAGCATATTTGCTCTTATATAATCTGGTTGATTTGGATAGTTTTTGACTTCATAACTATATCTTTTAACTCTCTTTCCTTTGTATTGTGACAAGTCAAACCCTTGTTCTTTTTGTATTTTGTTATATTTGTTATAGACATCACCAAATTCTTCAGGAATTGCAACCTCAACAATTTCACAAGCTTCTTCTTTTACCTGCCAACCATAGCTTTTTAAAAAAGCTATTCTTTGCTCGTTGGTTTCTACTATTACGCTTGAAGCGCTATTCCTGCTGGCATTTGTAGTTACTGTCCCTTTTACAAACAAAAAAATGCTAACTAAAACGATTAGAATAAATAAGAATATAAAAAGAATCTTCTTTTTATTCGCTTTCACTGATACTATAAACATATAAATCCCCCTACCCAAATTAGCTATTGTTAATTTATATGCTTTATGAAATAGGGATAGAAGTTATTGATCAATACTAAACTTTATAGAATTACACTATATATAAAACTGTATTTTTAGGAAAATACCGTTTTAGTAAATTTCTTATAAATATTTCTCCATCTGATTTAAGATGCTGTCTGTATACATATTTTCCTCTCCCTCTTCCAGTCATTGTATCACTGCTGTATAGGTCAGGTATCTTTGGATATTTATCTTTTGAAAAAGCTTCTGCATTTATCATTCGATGAACATAACTATATGTCATAAATATGACCTCAAAAATAAGATCTTTTTTCACGTCATTACTTAAATTATCGTGGAGTTGTTTAAAAAGTTCTTCATATAACACTTGCCAGTTGTCAACCATTATTACAGGAGCAATTAAAATTCCTACTTGATAACCTGCCGACTTAAGTTTATTCATTGCTTGTATTCGATTGTTTAACGGTGAGGTTTTAAGTTCTATGGTGCTGATTATTTCTTGTGGATTAACACTCATTCTTACAATTACTTTATTGTTATGATTTATATTTAAAATATCATCAATCATATCAAATTTAGTTGGAAAAGTAATGAATCCTTTCTTTGAATGAGAAAATTGTTCAATTGTCCATGGGAGGTTTCCTGTGATTTGATTTTCCAAAATCAAATCACTATTACTTCCAATTTCATATGTCATGTCACCATCTGCTTTAGCTGATGATTTAAGCAACTTGTCCATCATTTGCTCACGGTTTACAAATAATCTAAGATAAGAACATTTATTGTAATTGCAAACAAGATAACAGTACAGACACATAGCACTGCACCCAGACGAAGTATATGGCACTAAAAAATCGGACACTTTGCTATTAGGCACATACTTATGTGTTTTGCGTGTGCCTATAATCAATAGCTGTTTCATGTTGATAAACTCACTATTAGGGTTTTTCCTTAGGCTTTCAATATTGTTGTGACTTTCAATTGGAATAAATGGCACGTTAAGTGCTTGATACTTTTCCATTAATTCTCTTCCTAATGGATAACCTTTAATATTTTCTTCGAAATAAATTGCTGTTGGTATAAACATAAAAATCTCCTAAAAATAATAATAACATTATTTTTAGGAGAAAAACTTAATTTATGTTCATTTAATAAAATTTATTTGTGAATACTATAATTTTTCACCACGATACTCCCTAACAACTTCGTTCATATATATATAGTTTTCTAATGGAACATAATCAGGGATTGAGTTTCCTGAAGCAAAAGCAAACCCACCATGACCTTTACATTGAGGTATAACATCTAAAATATACTCTTTTAAAGAAGGCTTATCCAGTCTGCAAACGGCATCGGTATCAATTCCACCAAAGTTACCTATTTTATCACCGTATTTCTCAACCCAAACAGGGAAACGCGCAATTTGGTCCTCGTTAGAATGTTTTGCATTAATTCCAGCAACATTAATTAAATCATCCATAACGTTAAATATATTTCCACATGAGTGTAGTAAAAATGGCTTATTATATGAATGAACAGTATCAATAATTTTTTTGTATTCAGGGATTATTAACTGCTTAACATCCTCTTCACTCAGCATTGTGCTTGACTTATAACCTAGATCATCACCAAAACGTAGTACACAATAAATATCACTAAATTCTTTCATGAAACGAGTCCAAATAGCCCCATTTGTTTCGCCTATTTTGCTAAATAACTCAGCATATAAAACAGGATCGTCTGATCCTATATAGCATAAGTCCATATATCCTGTTAAATCTTGAACGACTTCAAATATTCCATTACCAACGCCACCAATAGCTTTCATCCCAGCAGGCATAACTTCTCTAAGCGCACGAAGTTGTTCACTATACATATTAAAGTAGTTACTGACAACCTCACCAAAAGGATACTTGTCAAAATCTTCACGGTCTTTAATAATAGGATCAACATGTCCACCTAATGCACCCGCACCAGGGTATGCGCCACCTGAGCAAAATTCAATGGAAACCGTATCGTATCCCATTACTTTAAAGAACTCACAATAGTTTCTGAAAAATTCTTTTTTATCCTCAAAATCACCATTTATAAGCGAAGAGAATTTTTTGTTAAGTATGGATTCCATGTGGTTAGTACTTATTAAATGCTCATATAAAGGGAGTCTTGCTACCTCAATATTATTTGCAGTGTTTACAATGTTCATATAGTTTGGTGTGAAATTTTTCATTGAATATCCCCTTTTATTATTATTTTAACATTGATTATATATTTTTATGTTAGTTAGTGATAGTAAATTTTCATTATTAATAGCGTTTTCTTATTATAAATTATAAAGTCTATAAATTAAATAACCACCCCTAAAATAGAGATGGTTAACTATAATGCTAATAAGCGTTTATGAAAGTTTAATTGTTAATGCTATGGTACTAAGTGTTGATAAATAATATTCTTTGCCAAAAACATGGTTGGGAAACGCATCTGGAGCGAGGCCGACAGCAGCAACAGCAGCAACAGCAGCTACAAGGATAGCAAGGAGTACAGCAACCACAAGAACATTTATATCTTTTCATTCTAGGTTCAAAATTATTACAACTCATATTTTTTCTCCTTTCATTGTAACGAGTAAATGAGAGGAAATGAATATGCGACATATCTGGTTTAGACAATGTCTATTCATTGTCCCTCAATTCATTATATGAAAGAAAAAAATAATTGTTCTTGCTATTAACTTCCGTTAAAATAAAACTGCCTTTTGTGGTTGCCCTTTTATCAATATGCTACCGTCAGTATAGCCCTCAGGACGATTTGTAAGTTCTTTTATCAACAACCCTCTTAGGCAATCAATGCGTTCTTTTTTGCTATCATCATTAATTAGATTACAAAGTTCTTTTGGGTCATTATGTAAATCAAAATATTGTTCCTTTCCACTTTCCATAAACCATATGTATTTGTCGGTTTCAGTTACAATATATTGATTTCCAATAGCTCCGCCGCTATGTTCGCCGTGCAAATATTCTCGAGTTGCAATTTTATCACCATTTAGTATCTGAACAAGGGACGTTCCATCTAATCCTTCTGGTATATCTGCTCCTGCAATATCAAGTAATGTTGGCATAATATCTCTTAGTTCAACAATTTGTTTATGGCGAATACCGTGTGCCTTTAATAGGCTGTCTGGTGCAGTTATAATAAATGGAACATTAATGCTTCCTTGATATGGGCGAATTTTTCTGAAAGTATGATGGTCACCTAAAAGCTCACCATGGTCAGATGCAAATAGAATTATGGTATTATCATAACTACCGTCTTCATGCAATGCTTGTAATAGGCGACCAATTTGATGGTCAAGGTGAGTAATGCAAGCATAATAGCCAACTAATGCTTGTCGTTGTAATTCAGGGTCAGCTATACCATCTTGATTACAAAAATGCCTGCCACTTGTCAAGTAAGTTTCATTATCAGCCCAGTCACCAACTCGAGGGGGAGTCAATTCCACATTATTATACATATCAAAATAACAAGCAGGTGCATCAAATGGTGGATGTGGCCTTACGAATGATGAATATAAGAAAAATGGTTTTGAACGGTCACGTTTACGCAAAAAATCAATGCTGTTTGATACAACCCAGTTAGTAGGATGATATTTTTCTTCATATATAAATGGACGTGCAACCCATGAGTTGCATTCAAGTCCTGTGTCAATAATATCAGTGTTTGCACCTAACTCTGATTTAAGCCAATGAAAATAATCATCAGCAACGGTCTGATGTTCATAATAAGGTGTTGTAGGTTTTCTATAATAGCCTAAATATCCATCATGAAGAACAACATCATCAAAGCCCAAATTGTTTCTAAGCGGATGAACATGC
>DAMDCT010000083.1:0-1025 GCA_032091455.1 Oscillospiraceae bacterium
CAACTTCTTCTAAATTGATGCCGCCGTCAAGTGAATAGGAATTATCATCAATCTTTTCGATTTCCTCGTCCTCTTCGTCATATTCATCCTGAATATTACCAACTATTGATTCAAGCAAATCCTCCATAGTAACAATTCCAGCAGTACCACCGTACTCGTCCACTATTACTGCCATATGTGTTTTCTTTTCCTTAAACACTTTAAATAACATACGACAACGTGTAGATTCTGGTGCATAAATAACCGCACGCATAAACTCTTCTATATGTTTGCCTTCAACTTCACAGCTTCCTATTAATAAAAGCAAATCCTTTACATAAATTATGCCCACAATATTGTCAATGTCGTCATCATACACGGGTATACGTGAAAAGCCTTCTTCAATAGCTTTATTTATAACATCAAAAATGGTTTCATCTTTATTTACAGCAACAATATCAGTTCGATGTGTCATAACCTCACCAGCGGTACGGTCATCAAACTCAAATATGTTATTTATCATTTCTCTCTCAGATAGCTCTATTGTTCCGTTTTCATTTCCAACATCAACAAGCATGCGAATTTCTTCCTCGGTAACATCACTATTTTTCAAATCAGGATTAATTCCAAAAAGTCTTGTTAATCCTCTTGTTGTCTTAAAAATCAAGAAAGTTAATGGCTTAAAAAGCTTGCTTAACACTCTTAAAAGACTAACTGAAAAAAATGCAAACGGTTCAGGATCATTCGAAACAATCTTTTTAGGTAATGTTTGTCCAAACACAAACGATATGAATGCAGTTATCATAAATGTTATTACAAGTGATGTGACGTTTGCCCATGATGCTTCATTAAAAATTAAGTTGATACCATTTTGAACAACTGGTGTAAAAGTATATGTACCAATACAACACGTTGCGGCAATACATAACATTGCACTTGTATTTACCCACAAATAAAAATCAAACTGTTGTTCCTTAAATTCTAAAAGTTTTTTTGCTTTGGTGTTATCCTCATCAGCTAATCTTTTCAACTTGCTTTCACTTAAT
>DAMDCT010000083.1:1035-7538 GCA_032091455.1 Oscillospiraceae bacterium
ACCTCACTGCTTGAAAAAAACATTGCGATTAAAGTTAGCAATAATAAAACTGCTCCACTCCATAAATATCGCGCGACGTCGTCCATTATTTAACCCCTTTCATTATTAGAAAAAATTTTAACACATGTATATTATATCCTAATACTAATTCAAATTTAAAATATATTCTAAATATCATTAGTATAATTTATATTAAATTTATTTATAGACTATTTTACTATATATTGTTTTTAATAAAAAGTCAAATGCTATGGAATAATCAATAAAAAAATATAGCAATAATTTGGTTATTACTAATTTTGAATATTATTATTAGTAAAAACAAGGTAGGAATATGTCTCCTACCTTGTTTTTTTATTTAGTATTATTCAAATATATTTGCTATTAAACTCTGATATGTATTTTCATTTTTATTGTAAATTGCTTGAGTGCGGAAAAAGTAATCTTGCACAATGAAAGCAATAGAAAACACAATAAGTATTAGCTTGCTAGATAATACATTTGCTTGTAGTTGATATGAAATAAACTCTGTTGCAAGTAGTGCACATGACAGCATTATCACCATTTGAGCAAAAGCACAAACAAGCTTATAAAACACGATATTTCTTTTCTTAGTTCTTATTTTAGTCCATAATTGATAAAACATTTTTGCCTTTTTGTCATAATTATTTTGTTCAATTTCAGCAAATCCAAACCCAAAATATTGATAAGTTATTATTATAAATGCACCTAAAATTAAAGCATAAAAGTAAAACATTAGCTTTCCTCTTTCTTTAGAGTATTATCTTCTTTGATTATAAAATTATCATATATTTTCTCATTGCTTTCAAAAATAATATTTGCTTTATTTGTATACATTACAATTATAATCACACTTAAGAATAAAATAAATTTTAAGTTCATAAAGGACGTGTAAATATTTAATTGCTGACTAAAAGCATATCTAGCAAGCAATATAGCATAGACTAATAAAACTGTACAAATTAAAGAGTTTACAAGTTTATATATAATTATATTTCTGCTCTTTTCTCTAACTTTTGTCCAAAATGATTAAAATCTTTTCCCCTTCTTATTTTGATTATTTTGTTCAAAGTCGAATAACCCGAACCCATAAATATAATATTTTATGATTATTATCAAAACAAAAATCATGCCATAAGTATAAATCATTATTATTCTCTCTTTCTTATCCTAGTTATAGTTTAAACTTATTAATCCACTAATCTTATTTTTATTCCACATTACTAATAGTATAGCCCTCCATAGTAATAATAGGCTTATGTCTAGAACATGAGCAAAGTGCTAAAACAACAATAATTATACACAAAATCACTATGAGTCTTTTAATAATTAGCATTGCGTTCCCCTCCAAAAATTTATTTATGGTTTGTAATTGTATTGAACAAAAATATTAATGTAACATTTCCCCACTTTTAATAATTATATTGCCGTTTTCTTGGATTTCAAAAGTGTATTTAACTTTATGAGGAAGAGCCCTTAAATCTCTCAAGCTTTCATGATAACCAACAGTATTGTACGCTTTTATTTCCACTTCTATTATATTACCTTTCTGTGTGTTGCTAATCTCTTCACAACCTATTCCTTGCAAACCGAATTGGGCATTAGCAAATAATTCTCCTGCATATTCGCACTTAAAAGGAAATTCTGTTACACCAAAATCACCTTTAAACATTGTTATAATTTGTGAAGCATTTAATTTCATTTGCATTTCATCATTCATTTTAACTTCAAAATAATCTCCACACCTTAAAGAAAAATATCGTGGAAAATGAGCAGGGATAATCTCACTAACATCTGCAAAATTATATGTAATACCTGCTTCAATCATTCCGTTAATCATTGAATCAATACGTTGTTTTTGTTCCTTTGTCAATAAATTTTTTTGACTGATAATTGGTTTAGACTGCTCTTGTAAAATGGATGATGCTATTTTTTCTTTGGTTGTTATAAAAGGCTTTTCCATTAGCTTATCATATATTTCACTCATCCACTCACACTTTAGACCACTGTACTCATCTTGCTCAAGATTTTTTAAGTAATCATTAATTCTCATATTATAAAGTAAAAATCGCATATCATATACAACAACATTTTCGTCTTCATATACAATATATTCTACTAATTGAGACGGCTTATGATTTTTCTCATTTATATAAATAAAAGAATTATTATTTATCTCATTTTTATAAAAGCCCTGTAAAATCATAATAGGGACATAGTCAACAGCCACGTCGTTTTTTGCTGAAGTCACAACATCAACATAAGTAAAATTACTTCTTAATGAATTATGTTTACCTTGAGTTCCCACATCAGCATTAAAAGTTATGAGTTGATTTTTAACTTCACAATCATTAGGGTCATCAACACTTATTCCATTTGCAATAAATTTTAGAGACAATTCATCAAGCGAATAACCTTTCAACACCTCAATACTGTTACTGCTTTGAGTGTTATTGCTACTTGCTATCTTTACCTCATTACTGTTATCTGGCTTACATGAAACAAGCATTATTATTGATAATATAAGTATGATGCTTAATTTACAACTTTTCATTATTGTGATTATTCCTTTCAAATATTCTGAAAATCTTGTTTATTCCTATTCTGTCTTACCCTTAAACTTCTTTATATTCACTATATACATCATAAGACACATACTGAATGAAAAACCAGCGATTGGAGAAAACTCAATTGTTTTTTGCAATATTGCCAATAGTGGGACAAACAACATATATGGGAAATAGCTCATAAAAGATAATAGAAATAACGCAATTGTGCTTATTAGTAGCATCTTATTCTCTTTCTTTTTGCTTTTATAACATTCTTGTAGGAATAAAAAAAATAACAGTCCTAAACCAAGCGAACATGCAGAATAAAATATCATAGGTAGTGATAAATGACCATATTGACGCCTTGCAAACGCACTCCATTCATGGTAACAGATACCTCCAGCTATATATAAGATAAAGTAAGCACCCATATATATAATTTTTTCATTTAATTATACTCCTACTATTAATATTATCATCCTTAATACATATACAAAAACAACATGTAGTTTGTGACACATATATTTGTAAATAATTTGTTAAATTTAGTTTATTCTATTATAAGCTACCACTATATATGAAATACAGAATTTTGAGTTGTTAAAACATATCAATATAACAAAAAAGTTCATGCTTTAGTCTTTGTTTTTGCTTGTTTTGCTATTTACTTTACATTATAAAGATGTTAAAATAAATATAAGCGTGTTATATAGTTGCATTGTTAAATTAATTTTTAACGCATCTGTATATATGCACCATTTATTATAGACACTAGTGTTATTAATTGAGTAATCATTCTCGATAAAGAAAATTCATGTGTAACTAAATGGCTTAAAAGTTTATTCAAATTCAAGGAGGATATAAAAAATGGCTAGAAAAATGAAAACCATGGACGGCAACACTGCCGCCGCTCACGCATCGTATGCCTTTACTGATGTTGCTGCGATTTACCCAATCACTCCATCATCAAACATGGCAGAGTACACTGACAAATGGTCATCTGAAGGAAAAGAAAATATCTTTGGTGAAACAGTTAGAGTTGTAGAAATGCAATCTGAGGCTGGTGCTGCTGGTACTGTACACGGTTCACTTGCTGCTGGTGCATTAACTACTACTTACACTGCATCTCAAGGTTTATTGTTGATGATTCCTAACATGTATAAAATTGCTGGTGAGCTTTTACCTTGCGTAATCAACGTATCTGCTCGTGCAGTTGCATCACATGCACTATCAATCTTTGGTGATCATTCAGACGTTTATGCTTGTCGCCAAACTGGTTTTGCTATGCTTGCAGGCACAAACCCACAAGAAGCAATGGACTTAGGTGCTGTTGCTCACCTTTCAACTATTAAATCAAGAGTTCCTTTCATTCACTTCTTTGATGGTTTCAGAACTTCTCATGAGCTTCAAAAAGTTGCTGCTTGGGATTATGCTGATCTAAAAGAAATGGTTGACATGGACGCTGTTAATGCTTTCAGAGGTCGTGCACTAAACCCAGAGCATCCAGTACTTCGTGGTACTGCTCAAAACCCTGATATTTTCTTCCAAGCAAGAGAAGCAAGTAACTCATATTACAATGCTGTCCCTGCTATTGTTGAAGAGTACATGGACAAAGTTAATGCTAAAATCGGCACTGACTACAAACTATTCAACTACTATGGTGCTGCTGATGCTAACCATGTAATCATTGCAATGGGTTCTGTTTGTGATACTATTGAAGAAACAATTGATTATCTAAATGCAAACGGTGGCAAATATGGTCTATTAAAAGTTAGACTATACAGACCATTCGCTGCTGATAGACTAATTGCTGCTATTCCTGATTCAGTAAAACAAATTTCTGTATTAGATAGAACTAAAGAGCCTGGTTCTCTTGGTGAGCCTCTATACCTTGACATAGTTACTGCACTTAAAAACACTAAGTTTGACGCAGTTCCTATTTTTGCTGGTCGTTATGGTTTGGGTTCAAAAGATACAACTCCTGCTCAAATTATTGCAACATACAAAAATACTACAAAAGCTAAATTCACATTAGGTATTAACGATGACGTTACTCACCTATCACTTGAACTAGCAGAAAACCCAGACACAACTCCAGCAGGAATTACAAGCTGTAAATTCTGGGGACTTGGCGCTGATGGTACTGTTGGTGCAAATAAAAACTCAATCAAAATTATCGGTGACCACACTGACATGAACGTTCAAGCTTACTTTGACTATGACTCAAAGAAATCTGGCGGTATCACAGTTTCTCACCTACGTTTTGGTGCTCCAAAAATCAAGTCAACTTACCTAATTAATAAAGCTGACTTCGTTGCTTGTCATAACCCTTCATATGTAACTAAGTATGATATGACTGCTGACCTTAAACAAGGTGGCGTATTCCTACTTAACTGTGGTTGGGACATGGCAGAAATCGAAGAAAGACTTCCAGGTCAAGTTAAACGTGCTATTGCTACAAATAACATTAAGTTCTATACAATAGACGGTGTTAAGATTGCAAAAGAAATCGGTCTTGGCGGAAGAATTAATACAATTCTTCAATCTGCATTCTTCAAACTTGCAAATATTATCCCTGCTGATGATGCTGTTCAATACATGAAAGATGCAGCTACTGCTTCTTACAGCAAAAAAGGTGATAACATCGTAAAAATGAATCATGCAGCTATCGAGCGTGGTGCACAAGATGCTGTTGAGATTAAAGTTCCTGCTTCTTGGGCAAATGCTACTGATTCTGATTTAGCTCACGTAGCAACTGGTGACCGTAAAGACCTAGTTGACTATGTAAACAACATTCAAATTCCTGTTACTGCTCAAAAAGGTAACACACTTCCTGTTTCTACTTTCGTAAGCATGGCTGACGGTACTTTCCCACAAGGTTCTGCTGCATATGAGAAACGTGGTATTGCAGTTGACGTTCCTGAATGGGATCCAGCAAAATGTATCCAATGTAACTTCTGTTCATATGTTTGTCCTCATGCTGTAATTCGTCCTGTTGTAATGACTGATGAAGAGCTAAAGGCTGCTCCTGCTGGAACTAAGTCAAAACCAATGACTGGTATGGCTGGATTAAACTTCACTATGGCTGTAACTGTACTTGACTGTACTGGTTGTGGATCTTGTGCAAATGTATGTCCTGGAATGAAGGGTGAAAAAGCTCTTACAATGAAACCTCTTGATACTCAATTAGCTGAGCAAGATGTTTTCGCTTACGGTACTAATTTAGATGCTAAACCTGAAGTTGCTGTTAAATTTAAAGAAACTTCTGTAAAAGGAAGCCAATTTAAACAACCTCTATTAGAATTCTCTGGTGCATGTGCTGGTTGTGGTGAAACACCATACGCTAAGCTTGTAACTCAGTTATTTGGTGATAGAATGTATATCTCAAATGCTACTGGATGTTCTTCAATCTGGGGTGGTTCTGCTCCTTCAACTCCATACACTGTAAACAAATCAGGTTTTGGTCCTGCTTGGGCAAACTCACTATTTGAAGACAATGCTGAGTATGGTTACGGTATGTACCTTGCACAATCTGCACTAAGAAACAGACAAATCAAAAAAGTTGCTGCCCTAATGGATTCAGCTTGTAGCGATGAGAGCAAAGCTGTTTGCAAAGAATACCTAGACACAGTTAATGATGGAACTGCTAACCGTGTTGCAACTGACAAGTTAATTGCAATGCTTAACGCATGTGATTGTGAAGCTGGAAAAGAAATTCTTGCAAGCAAAGATTACCTAGCTAAGAAATCTGTTTGGATCTTCGGTGGCGACGGTTGGGCTTACGACATCGGTTTCGGTGGTGTTGACCACGTTCTTGCTTCTGGCGAAGATGTAAACATCCTTGTATTCGATACTGAGGTTTACTCTAACACTGGTGGTCAAGCTTCTAAATCAACTCCAACAGGTGCTATTGCACAATTTGCTGCTGCTGGT
>DAMDCT010000083.1:7548-10789 GCA_032091455.1 Oscillospiraceae bacterium
AGGATCTTGCTGCAATCGCAATGAGCTATGGCTACATTTATGTTGCACAAGTTGCTCAAGGTGCTGACTACAACCAAACTATTAAAGCATTTGTAGAGGCTGAAAGCTACCACGGTCCTTCTCTAGTTATTGCTTATGCTCCTTGTATCAACCATGGTATTAAAGGTGGTATGGGAACTGCACAAACTGTTGAGAAACGTGCTGTTGATGCTGGTTACTGGAATACTTTCAGATTTGACCCACGTCTAACTGCTGAGGGCAAAAATCCATTCCAATTAGATTCAAAAGCTCCAACTGCAAGCTACAATGACTTCATCATGAGTGAGGTTCGTTACAACTCTCTAGCTCGTTCAAACCCAGAAAGAGCAACAGAATTGTTTGCAAAAGCAGCTAAGAATGCTGAAGATAAATACTCAATGTTAGTTAAAAAAGCTCAAAACTAATACTTGATTCATTTAGCTTAATATAATGTTAAATGGCAACTGCTTTATGCAGTTGCCATTTTAGTTTTCATCATTATATATTTTTTGTTTATACTTATTTCAATACATATAGTACCACTGAAAAATAGTGTGCTACACTTCCTGCCAATACAAACAAGTGCCATATACCGTGAAAATGTTTTTTGCTTTTCATCTTATAAAAAACAATTCCCCCTGTATAGAATACGCCACCCAAAAGCATAAGAATTAATCCGTTCAATGCAAGATTAACAATAATAGGTTTCATTGCAATTACCGCAGCCCATCCGGATGCTACATATAAAGCCAAACTAATTTTTTTATACCGTTCAACGCTAATTACATTTAGTATTATTCCAACTACGGCACTTCCCCATACTAATGCAAATACAATCCATCCCATTGTATCTCTTAGAGTAATAAGTGCATACGGAGTGTATGTTCCCGCTATAAGTAAGTAAATCGTTGAATGGTCAAATGCACGAAGCACCTTTTTAGCTTTTACATTTGTTATTGCATGATATAATGTTGACATAGTATAAAGCATAATTAATGCAACACCGTAAATTGATGTGCTTACGATAGCCCACGCGTCATAAAATAAGCTTGCATAAATTATCATATACACAGTTCCAGCTAAAGAAAAAACCGCCCCAATTCCATGCGTTATGGAATTAACTATTTCTTCACCTGTTGTATACATTTTTACTGGTTTAACAAGATCATTAGCATTACTCATCTCACATACCCCATATTCGTTTTATTTGAATTGAGCACTTATTTTGTGTTCATTTGGGACAATACAAAACCACGTTTTACCCACGTTCATTTTTAAAGCCTTACCTGACATATCTTTTACACTTAGTAAATCATTTACACTTTTCTTTTCGAATGTAACTTCTACTCGCTTACCATTAGATATGTAATATCCATTACCTTTTGAAAGGTCAACCTCTTTATGTAATTTATCAGGTAGATAACCAACATTAGTATACATAACAAGTACATTAGTAACTGCTGCTGCTTGATTTTTATTTGTATCTAGGTGCGGAGCTCCATACTCACCTTTATTATATAGTTTAGTTTGTGTATCATAATCAAATGTGGCAGTACAATAATTTGAGAACTTTATTGACGCCTTTGTAGTTTCGACTGCTGATGTGTCAGTAGTCATAACATCTTCATCAGCTTTTGCAAAATCAAACATTGGTTTCATAGGTTCTGATAGTTTTGTTTCAAATCCCTTTTTTTCAATGCCTTTATTTAAAAGCTTAAAATTTGAGAACCATGTATGTTCACTAGAATAAGTTCTTAAACGTACTTTATCTTGAAAAAAAGCTATATTTGACATTGCTATGCCATCAATATCATCAATCTTGTTTGCCTTTATTGCGTCCTTACCTGCTTGGCTTCCACCAATATGCATATATATTGGATTGAATGGTTTTAATATTTCTACAAAATCATGACGTGCAGAACGTATTGAACCTATCTCTGGTACTTTTTTATAGTCTGAGAATACTGCCATAAGTCTTGTTATTGCTCCCTCAACAGGAAGTTCAAATATAATATCCGCATCACTTATACCCCTTTGTGGAAGTGCAGCTTTAATATTATTTACCATTACAGCAACTGATCTATTCAGTAGCGTTTCTTTGTCTTCTACACTTTCGCCTGTTAGTGGATTTCTAGTTGAACTTTTATTTTCTTGTACAGTAGTTGAAGATGGATTACCAACACTATCTGATGATGAAGTTGCAGGTGTTTTCCCCTTATCTCCACATCCTGCTAAAAATAACATAGTAGTTAAAACTACAAGTAAAATTGAAACAACTCTTTTTTTCATTATAATACATGTCCCTTCTAATTACGCTTATCTATAATCTGGTTACTTGGTTTGCATCACTTTAGATATATACTGACTTATTACACTTAATATGCAACAACTTTTTTTAAGGATGAGTCTTTTATGAAGCCTGCCATATTATACATAAACAATGCTTGCTGATATTCACTAATACTTAAATATTGATTAAGTGGCTTATTCAAATAACGCAAATCAACAAGAGCAATCTCCTCATAATGCAAAGGTAAAAACTGCATCAATGCATGAGAATATGAATCTTTAAATACAATTAGCTTTTTACCATTCTTAACATTAGTTTTTACTTTTACTATTGGTTCATTACTTCCTAAAAACACACCGTATTTGTCCTTTTCATTAAGCTTATCTCTAAACAAAATTGATGGGTAAGTTTGTTTGTTCTTTCCAGTATATTTTATAACGTCAGTAACAACTTCACCCTTTGCATAGTGGTATATATCTATATCATCTTTGAGATTTTCCCCATAAAGCACTTTTGAGTATAACGTACCTAAAAAGTCATGCGACGCATGCTCAATATTAAACATGTCATAAGTTGCAGGTTTAAAACCTAAACTTTTTGATAATGCAGTATATCCAATATAAGCGCCATAGCTAGTCCAGTGATGATCAGTTCTAAAAAATATATACTCTTCTGATGCTGAAGATAATGGTGCATATGAATCAATACAAGTTATACCCTTTAGCCCAGAGTAAAAATTTTGAATATACTTTGTTTGATCTTCAATTTTTACAAACTGGGGTGTTGACTGAGGATAAAATTCTACAGCCGTAGGGATTAACATAATACTTGTATCAATTCTGCCCTTATACTTAGCCGCAAACTTATTAATGGCTTCAATATTATTATTTGTTACCCTATTGTCTTGATCACCTATATTTTCAAGTAACTTTT
>DAMDCT010000083.1:10835-11202 GCA_032091455.1 Oscillospiraceae bacterium
AGACATAAATTGCTCTGCATTATCCATATATGTTTTATCTAATATTGAATCAACACTAATCTTTGGTGCTGTTGCAAGAGGGCGGTTTTCAAGTTCTGAAAAAGTCTTTTTAGGCAATAAAAATGTTAGAATTGGAAGCATAACCAATATAGTAAAGAACAATGTAATTGATATTTTTTTTGGATTCACAGTTTAGCTCCCCCTCTCTAAAATCTAAAATATAAGAATGGATTATATGTTGAATTAACTAAATAACAAATACACACAACAAATAAAATAATCTCACATATTACCTTTGTATTACCATACAGTTTTGGTAGTTTAACATGAAACGGCTTTACAAACTTTCTTAACGCCATTGTTGACC
>DAMDCT010000084.1:0-7865 GCA_032091455.1 Oscillospiraceae bacterium
GTGATAGCACTCTTATTATCTCTGATAATAAAACTATTTTAATTGATGCTGGTGAAAATGATAAAGGCAACGACGTTGTAGATTATCTTAAAAGTTTAAATATCAAAAAAATAGATATGCTTGTAATGACACATCCACATTCTGACCATATTGGTGGGATGGATACTGTTATTAATGAATTTGATATTGGGAAAATTCTTATGCCAAAGCTTCCTGATAATCTTGTTCCAACAACAAGAACTTATACTGATGTTTTAACCGCAATTGCACAAAAAGGATTGAAAATAATACCTTCAAAAGTGGGAACGGCATATGATTTTGGCAAGGGAAGATTTAGTGTAATCGCTCCTGTTGGCGATTTTGATGAGTTGAACGACACATCACTTGTTGCCAAATTTACATATAATCATAAGCAAAGTTTTTTGCTAACAGGAGATATTGAAAAGCCAGCTGAAAGTGCTATTATGAATACAAGAGCAAATTTAGATTCTGATGTTTTAAAAGTTGCTCATCACGGAAGCAGTACTTCAACAAGTAAGAAATTTATTGAAGCAGTAAGTCCTGACTTTTGCATTATTTCAGTCGCAGATATTAATAAATATAAACATCCAAGTGGAAAGACTCTTGACTTGATTAAACAAAGTACTTCAAAAATGTATCGTACAGATTATAACGGCACAATTATTTTTGATATTGTAGATAACGGTTTTAAAATTACTACAAAGGGGATAAATCCCTGAAAGGAATTGTTATGATAAAATATGTTATTGACCGAATAGAGGGAGATATTGCAGTCTGTGAACGTGAGGACAGAGTATTTGTAGATATTCCTCTTTCTGAACTTGATGATAATGTCAAAGAGGGGGATTATATAGCGCTTATAGGCGGTGTGTACTGCTTAGAACATTACGATACAGGTGAGGCTAGAAATAAAAATATTGAACTTCAAAATAGTCTATTCGAGGATGAATAATAACAAATGCCATGTTGGTTATAATATATACCCATAAAGTTACCCCATTGAAAAAAATTTTTTTCAATGGGGTTTTAAACTGTCATTTTAAAAAATTACCTGGCAAGGATGTTTCATCGAATTTTTGCTGTTTGGATTTTGTATTACCCATTAGACTAGCACGTAGAATTGCATTATTACCAAATCTTTCTCTAAGTGAACATACCTTTTCTTCAAGTGCATCAAGTTCAATTATTTTTGTTTGGTCGTGCAAAAGACTGCATTGTATAGACTCATTGTCTGGAATTAAGTTTATAGCTTTTATGCCAATTGCTCTAACATTATTTTGCCATTGATAATTCTTTTCAAATAGATATATACCAACATTCGATAAATCTTTAGGATGTCTTGTATTAAAGGGCAGAGGTGCTTGAAATTCTCTTGATGATAATGTATTATCTTTCACAGAGATTTGAACTCCACCAGCAAGTAGACCATGATTTCTTAGCCTTTTTGTGACGCTTTCAGCAAGACTAAACATTACACGCCATACTTCCTCTTGTGTAGTTAAATCTTGAGAGCAAGTACTAGAATTACCTATTGATTTCATTATAGAAATTTTATCTTGATTTGTGACTTTATCACTTCCAACACCATTTGCAAAGTACCATAATGCTTCACCGTTTTTTCCAAGTATACTCGTAAGAAAACTAATATCAGAGTTTGCTATATCGCCAATTGTGTTAATCCCATATTTACTTATACGATTATATGTTGCTTTTCCAACCCCCAAAAGTTCACATGCTTGAAGTGGCCATACAGTTTCTTTAAAATTCTCTTTAGTTATACAAGTTATTGCATCAGGTTTTTTCATGTCACTTCCAAGTTTTGCAAATATCTTATTAAAACTTACACCTACTGAAACTGTAAGACCAACCTCTCTTTTAATATATTCTTTTATTTTATATGCAATATCATATCCATTGCCATAAAGCAACGTACTGCCAGAAACATCTAGCCAACATTCATCAATACCGAATGGCTCAATTAAATCAGTATAATTTGAATAAATATCTCGAACTTCCTTAGAAAACTTAATATACCTATCAATATTAGGAGGGACTAAAACTAAATCAGGACATTTAGCTTTTGCCTGCCAAATTGCTTCTCCAGTTTTGACACCAGTGTTTTTCGCAAGCATATTTTTAGCAAGCACAATACCATGTCTATCCTCAACACTACCGCAAACGGCAATAGGATAGTTTTTTAATTCAGGGTGGTCTAGGCACTCCACAGAAGCAAAAAAATTATTTAGGTCGCAATGCAGTATAATGCTTTCCATAGTGCACCTACTTTCTTTAGAATAGTAATTATTACTATTTATTTTAGCACATATCTTCTTGCATGTAAAACTCAAATAAAAGTTAATGATTTCTTTTTAAATAGTTTTAATTAAATTAATATTAATATGCCCATTATCCATAATTTACATATTGTTTTGTTGCGTTTAACCTTGTAATGTGCTATAATTACAAAGATATATAACTTTATATTTCTGTGAGTAACACTATCTAATATTTGCATTATGAAGATTACTCAATGCAAATGATATGATATATGGAGATTAACATGAAAATAATTGGAATTGACCCAGGCTATGCGATAGTAGGGTATGGCGTAATAGACTATAAAAATACAAGATTTACTACACTTGATTATGGTGCAATTATAACTAATAAAGATACACCGTTTAATAAACGTTTACTTAAAATATATGATGAATTTTCATTTTTACTAAATACTCATAAACCAGATGCAGTTTCTGTTGAAAAGCTTTTTTTTACAACAAACCAAAAAACTGCAATAGATGTAGCACAAGCTAGAGGACTGATACTTTTAGCTTGCGAACAGAATAATATTCCTTGCTTCGAATATACGCCACTTCAAGTGAAGCAAGCAGTAGTAGGATATGGTAAAGCAGAAAAATCACAAGTTATGGATATGACTAAACGATTGTTGAATTTAAAGCAAGTGCCAAAACCTGATGATACTGCTGATGCGCTTGCAATTGCAATATGTCATGCTCACGCAGCTCCATCACTTCTCAATATGCAAATAAAAAATCAGATTACTGCCAAAATGAAAGGATAATAAGATATGATTTATAGTATAGCTGGTATCCTTAAACATATAGAACCCAATCATATAGTTATTGAATGTAATGGTATTGGTTATTCAATCAAAACTTCAATGACAACAGTTGCAAAATTACCGCAGATTGGTGAAAAAACAATGGTTTATACATATCTTCACGTAAGGGAAGATGCGCTTGACTTGTTTGGTTTTGCAGATACAAATGAGCTAAGAAGTTTTAAAATGCTAATATCAATTTCTGGAGTAGGACCTAAAGCTGCAACTTCAATTTTATCAGATTTAACTCCAGAACGGTTTGCACTGTGTGTTGCAACAGGTGATGCTAAGGCATTAACAAAGGCACAGGGAGTGGGGCTTAAAACTGCCCAACGCATTGTATTAGAATTAAAAGATAAAATTTTTAAAGAACAAGTTGCAAGCGGAGTTATTGGCGATACTGTTATCGATATATCAAACAAAACAGGTAATGCCTCGGAAGCAATTAGTGCGCTTGTTGTGTTGGGATATATGCAATCAGATGCGACGCAAGTTATTACAAAATTAGATAGCAATATGTCAGTTGAGGACATGATAAAAAATGGGCTTAAGGCATTGGCATCAAAATTATAATTTTTATTAAATTTTTAATTTATTAATCTAGAAAGGTACGGTTATTAAATGTTTGACGAGAATGATGAACTTGACCTTGAAAGTCGTTTGACAACACCAGATTTTTGTGAAGAAGATGTTGATGTTGAATATTCATTAAGACCCAAAACACTAAATGAATATATTGGGCAAGATAAAGCTAAAGAAAACCTTTCTATATACATTGAGGCTGCAAAAGCAAGAGGTGAATCACTTGATCACGTTCTTTTGTATGGACCTCCAGGTCTTGGAAAAACAACACTTTCAGGAATTATTGCAAATGAAATGAATGTTAATCTTAGAATAACATCAGGACCAGCGATAGAAAAGCCAGGGGACTTAGCGGCATTGCTTACTAATCTAAGTCCAAACGATGTACTTTTTATTGACGAAATTCACCGATTATCAAGAGCAGTTGAAGAAGTGTTATACCCTGCTATGGAGGATTACGCACTTGATATTATTATTGGAAAAGGTCCTTCTGCACGCTCAATTAGAATTGATTTACCAAAGTTCACTTTAATTGGTGCTACTACAAGAGCAGGTCAGCTTACATCTCCGCTTAGAGATAGGTTTGGAGTACTGTTAAGGCTAGAACTTTATACTAACGAACAACTTACAGATATTATTTTGAGAAGCGCCAGCATACTTGATATTGCCTGTAATAGAGAAGGCGCATATGAACTAGCCAAACGTTCACGTGGTACACCTCGTGTTGCTAACAGGTTATTAAAGCGCATTAGAGATTTTGCACAGGTTTTAGGAGATGGAACAATATCGAGTGAAATAGTTACAATTGCACTTGATAAGCTTGAAATTGATGAACTTGGACTTGATATTATTGATAGACGAATGCTTTCTATGATAATTGATAATTATAATGGTGGTCCAGTTGGACTTGTTACATTAGCAGCAGCACTAGGCGAGGAATCAGTTACACTTGAAGATGTATATGAGCCATACTTAATGCAACTAGGGTTTCTAAGTAGAACTCCACGTGGAAGATGTGCAACAATTAAAGCTTATGAGCATTTAGGAATAGTAAAAGAAGGGCAACTTTCATTGTAAGATGGTAAAGATATATTAAGGAAATCATCGAATCTTATTTTAAACATGAAAAGGAGATTTATAATGGGAAGATTATTTGGAACAGACGGAGCAAGAGGAATTGCAAATACAGAATTAACATGTGAATTATCAATGCAAATAGGAAGAGCAGCGGCTGTAGTTTTGACAAAACATACAAATCGCAGACCAAAGATTTTAATTGCTAGGGATACGCGTATTTCTTCAGAAATGCTTGAATCAGCACTAACTGCTGGACTTTGTTCAGTGGGTGCGGATGTTGAGTTATTAGGTGTTGTCCCTACTCCAGCAGTGGCATACCTTGTACCAAAATATGAAGCTGATGCAGGTATTATGATTTCTGCTTCACACAATCCAGTTGAGTACAATGGAATAAAATTATTTAGCAGAACAGGTTATAAGCTTTCAGATGAACTTGAACAAGAAATTGAATCATTAATACTAGATACCCCTGAAAAAATATCTCTTAAACAAGGTATTGAGATAGGCAGAGTATATAAGAGACGTTCTGCTGTATCTGATTATATTGAGTCAATTAAACGTAGCATAGATGGTGATTTAAGTGGTATTAACGTTGCTGTAGACTGTGCTAACGGAAGTGCAAGTGCAACAGCAGACCTTTTATTTAGAGAGCTAGGTGCTGATGCACACATTATTCATAGCAATCCAAACGGAATGAATATTAATGAAAAATGTGGTTCTACAAATCTAGAGGCTTTAGTATACTACATGAAACAACACGGTTGTGAAATAGGTGTTGCGTTTGATGGGGATGCCGATAGATGTCTTGCAGTTGATGAAAACGGAAATAGAGTTGACGGAGACCAACTAATTGCTATATTTGCAAAATACCTTAAAAAAGAAAATAAGTTAAGCAACAATACTGCAGTAGTAACTGTTATGTCTAACTTTGGCATGCGTCAATTTGGAAAAGACAATGATATTAATATTGTTGCAACATCAGTGGGTGATCGTTATGTTTTAGAAGAAATGATTAAAAGCGGTTATAATCTTGGTGGTGAAGAATCAGGTCACATCATTTTCAAAGATTATGCCCAAACTGGTGATGGTCAACTTTCAGCAATTCAGTTGTTAAGCATTTATAAAAAGTTGGGTATTAAGATGTCTGAACTTGCTAAGACAATGAAAAAATCTCCGCAGGTAATGAAGGGTATTAATGCGACACCTGAGGATAAGATTAACTTTAGTAAAGATGAAGAAATCACAAAAGTAATAAGTCAAGTTGAAACTGATCTTGGCGATACAGGACGTGTATTAGTTCGTGCATCTGGAACTGAGCCTTTAATTAGAATTATGATTGAAGGTAATGATTTTAAAGTAATAAATGATTACTGTGATAAGATATATAATAAAATTAAGGAGAGATTGTCTTAGATGAGAGTTGTATCTGGCTTTAACGATTACGAAATAATAGACACTAGTAATGGCGAAAAGCTTGAACGTTGGGGGGATACTGTTTTAATACGTCCAGACCCACAAATAATTTGGAATACTGAAAAGAAAAATAAATCTTGGCATAATGCAGCTGCACGATACCTTCGTTCAAGTAAGGGTGGAGGAGAGTGGCAATACAATAAAAAAATCAAAGATAGTTGGGTAATTAACTATAAAAGCTTAAAATTCAATATAAAGCCTACAGGTTTTAAACACACTGGTCTGTTCCCTGAGCAAGCTGTTAATTGGGATTATTTCACTAATACAATTAAAAAGCAAAACAGAAAAATATCTGTTTTAAATCTATTTGCATATACCGGTGGCGCAACTTTAGCTTGTGCTGCTGTTGGTGCTAATGTATGTCATGTTGATGCATCTAAAGGGATGGTTGCTTGGGCAAGGGAAAATGCTCAATTATCAAATCTAAGTGAAAGTCCAATTAGATGGATAGTTGATGATTGCGAAAAATTTGTTGCACGAGAAATTAAAAGAGGAAATAGATATGATGCAATCATAATGGATCCTCCATCATATGGTAGAGGACCAGGGGGCGAAATTTGGAAACTAGAAGATCAGATATATGATATGGTGAGCCTTTGTTCTCAAGTATTGTCTGATAACCCTCTGTTTTTCGTTTTGAACTCATATACAACGGGACTTTCTCCTTCTGTTATGGAATATCTTTTAGGAGTTACAGTAGGAACTAAATTTAAGGGTAAAATCACCTGTGATGAAATTGGATTGAAAGTAACACAAACAGGATACAATCTTCCTTGTGGTTCAACTGCAATATGGGAAAAGGAATGAAATAATGAGCGAACTAATAAAATCTGAACATTTATATTTTGAATATAATCATCAAGATGAGGATGAAGAAAATATACCAGTATTGCATGATATAAACCTTACAATTAATTCCGGAGAATTTGTAGCAGTATTAGGTCATAATGGTTCTGGTAAGTCTACATTTGCAAAGCATATTAATGCTATATTACAACCTACAAGCGGTGTAATGTTTGTTGATTCAATTAACACTTTAAACAATGAACTTGTATTTGATATAAGGCAACAAGTTGGTATGGTTTTTCAAAATCCAGATAATCAAATTGTTGCGACTGTTGTCGAAGAAGACGTTGCTTTTGCCCTTGAAAATCTTGGGATTGAACCTAAAGAAATAAGGAAAAGGGTTGATGATGCTTTAAAAGTTGTAGATATGTATGAATTTAAGGAACATGCTCCGCATCAACTTTCTGGTGGACAAAAGCAAAGAGTTGCAATAGCAGGAATAATTGCAATGCGTCCAAAATGTATTGTACTTGATGAACCTACAGCAATGCTTGACCCTAGAGGAAGAAAAGAAGTTCTTAATACAATAAAATCACTAAATAAAGATTTTGGAACTACTGTTGTATATATAACTCACTATATGGATGAAGCTGTACAAGCTAATCGAGTTATTGTTATTGATAATGGAAATGTTTTAATTGATGATAATCCGATGGTAGTTTTTTCTCATGTATCAATGCTAAAAGAAATTGGTCTTGATGTACCTCAAGTAACTGAGCTTTGTTTTGAGCTTAGAAAAGAAGGT
>DAMDCT010000084.1:7875-8350 GCA_032091455.1 Oscillospiraceae bacterium
AGTTGATAGTTGTGTTAAACAGTTAGAAGAATTATTGGGGGATTAAATTTGTCAATTATCAAAACAGAAAATCTAACACATTTATATAGTCAAGGCACGCCATTCGAGCAAACAGCTATTGACAATATTAATATAGAAATTGAAGAAGGCGAGCTAGTTGGTGTTATCGGTCATACTGGATCTGGTAAATCAACTCTAATACAGCACTTAAATGGACTTTTAAAGCCTCATAGTGGAAAAGTATTAATTGATGGCATTGATATATGGGAAAGCAAAAAAACTTTGCAGCAAATTCGATATAAAGTCGGTTTGGTATTTCAATATCCAGAATATCAGCTTTTTGAAGAAACTGTATTTAAAGATATTGCATTTGGTCCAACTAATCTAGGACTTTCTAAGAAAGATGTTGAACAGGCGGTTTTACAGGCTTGTGAAAATGTTGGATTGAAAAATGATATACTAGAAAAAAGTCCAT
>DAMDCT010000084.1:8360-10948 GCA_032091455.1 Oscillospiraceae bacterium
GCGATAGCTGGTGTTATAGCTATGAAACCTAAAGTGCTTATTTTAGATGAACCAACCGCAGGATTAGACCCGAAAGGTCGGGATATGATATTATCTATGATTAAACAATATCATCAAAAAGAAAACAATACAGTACTTCTTGTTTCTCACAGTATGGAAGATATTGCGAAATACTCAACAAAAGTACTCGTTATGAATAAATCAAAAATGTATGCTTATGGAGATGTCGATAGTATATTTCTTAAAGCAAATGAGATTGAAAATATTGGTCTTTCATTACCTCAAATAACCAAAGTATTTAATGAACTGTATAAAAAAGGATATAAAGTCAATCCAAATGTTTATAGCATAAATGAAGCAAAGGCAGAGATTCTAGATATCCTAAATAAAGGGGGTAATAGGACATGCTAAAAGATATTAGTATTGGACAATATTTCCCAGGAAAATCAGTGATACACAAGCTAGATCCAAGAATAAAGATTATTCTTACATTTGTATATATCATTATGCTTTTTATTATAAAAACTAATGAATGGATTAACTCTCTTGCATTTGTGCTTTCAATCGCATTTTTAATGGTTGTAATTATAACTGCTAAAATACCTTTTAGCGTAATAATTAAAAGTGTTAAACCTATTATCCCACTAGTTATATTTACATCTGTTTTAAATATTTTCTTTATAGGAGGAACTATTTTATTCAAGTGGTGGGTAATTAGCATATCTCTTGAAGGAATAAGACTTGCCATTACAATGTCAATAAGAATTATTTGTCTTATTGTTGGTGCTTCACTATTAACTTATACTACTTCTCCGATTGCACTCACCGATGCAATTGAGAGGCTATTTAATCCTTTAAAGCACGAAATGGCAATGATGATGACCATTGCGCTAAGATTCATACCAACATTAATAGAAGAAACTGATAAAATTATGTCTGCACAAAAAGCTAGAGGGGCAGACCTTGAAACAGGTGGGATTATTAAACGTTCAAAAGCCTTAATACCTATTTTAATCCCACTGTTTGTGTCAGCATTTAGACGTGCTGAGGAGCTTGCATTAGCAATGGAGTGTCGTTGTTACCGGGGCGGTGAAGGTAGGACTAGAATGAAGCAGTTAAAACTAAGCTTGATAGATTTGTGGTGCACTATTGTAGTCATAGTTGTATTCACACTTACTATTTTTATGAATATTTATCTGCCTATCTTATTTTAAATTGATTGGAATATATATATGAGAAATCTACTTGTTGAGATGTGTTATAATGGTGCCAAATATCATGGTTATCAAGTACAGGCAAACGCTATAACAATTACAGAGGTTGTACAAGATGCAATAGAACTTATCCTTAAAAAGCGTGAAGATATAGTTGGCTGTTCAAGAACGGACTCAAAAGTTCATGCAAATAGTTATTTTTTTAATATGAAAACTGACTCTAATATTCCCACTGATAGATTTATTACAGTGCTAAATAACGCACTGCCAGATGATATTGTTATATTAAGTTGTAAAGAAGTAGATATTGAATTTCATGCCCGTTATCAATGTTTGGGAAAAGAATATATTTATAAAATTTGGAATAATCAGCAGAAGAATCCTTTTGCGTCTGATTTAGCACTACATCATAAAACTTATATAGATGTGGATTTACTAAATGAAGTTGCCCAAACTTTTGTTGGTACACATGATTTTACTTCATTTTGTAGCAAGGGTTTCAAAAAAGGAAGTTCAATGGTTAAAACTGTTGATTATTTACATGTCTATAGACAAGGTGACTTTGTTTATATAAAAATTAAAGCAAATGCATTTTTATATAATATGGTTAGAATTATAGTAGGAACATTGCTCTATGTAAATGATGGTAAAATTATACCTAAAGATATTGAAAAGATTATACAAAACAGAGATAGAACAACTGCAGGAAAAACTGCACCACCGCAGGGATTATATCTAAATACAATCTATTACAATTAAAGAATAAATAAATTAGCATACGAAAAAAATCGTTTGTAGGTATTGGAGGCGTTTGCTTGGCTAATTACAAAAGCATAGAGGATTACAGATTAAAGAAAAAAAGAAAAAGCTTTTTTAAAAAAGCAATCATCTTAATTTTAATATTTGGTATTTTGATATTATTATTAAATGTGTTACAGGTTTTTAAAGGCAGTGATTTAAACGATATAATAAAAAAAGACTCACAAAGTGAAACGGATTCATTTCCTTTAATTATCAAAAATGAACAGATACTTAATATTTTCAACTTAGGTAGTGATATCAGCATTTTAACAAAGGCAAATATATTAACGTATTCTGAAAACGGAAAGAAAGTTAGTCAGATTTCACATGGATATACAAATCCTGTTGTAAAAGAAGGAAATAAGCGATTACTTACATATGATAGGGGTGGTAATAAATTTAGAGTAGATACCTCTTCTAAAAAAGTTTTAGAAAAACAAGTCTTATCACAAATTATTGTTGCCCAGATTAGCAATAATGGAAATGTAGCTGTAGTGACAAATGATGATAGATATGCTTGTATTATCACTGTATATGATTCATCACTAAATGAAATTTATAAATATTCTGCTA
>DAMDCT010000085.1:0-1311 GCA_032091455.1 Oscillospiraceae bacterium
ACACACCTCTGTATGTATCCTCTACTGCAAAAAACTGTGTAAGGAAAGCCAATGGCACATATTTTTTATATGACGGTGCTGTAATCAACGGCAGATGCCGTATAACTAATTTCGCAAGCAGAGTAAATAAAAGACCTGCATTTATGTTTGTAACTGGATGGATAATTGCGAAATAATAAAATTTAATAATGATATGATGAAAGCCCACACACTCGTAATTTTGCGAGTGTGTGGGCTTTTTGTGTTTTGTGGAGGTTAGAAAGTTGTAATTTTCAACATCAAGCATTGAAGTATTGGGTAGTGTATGATATAATTCCATTAATAAAAAATATAATTTAGGCGGTATTATTATGGAAATTAAAGCTACAACAACATATAGTTATGAGATTTATAAGGAGTATACAAAGTTTAGTATGTATAAGGGTAAGACATATATTAAGTGGTTGTTTCTGACTACAATTGTATTAGGAACTATATTATCTTTATATGGGTTCATAAATGATGACGATACTACTATTTCTTTGGTTTTTATGATATTAATAATTTTAATGGTTGTTATAATGATTTTTTCAAGTTGTATATTACCTAAAATAATGTATAAGTCTATGAAAAACATCTCTGACATTAAAAATGAATTTATATTTAAGGATGATGAATTTTCAACTGTTTCATCTAGTTTGCAATTCAACGGAAACTCCACAACAAAATATGAAATGCTATATAAGGTATATGAAACACCTAAATATTTTTACATTTACATAAATAAAGCACAAGCATATATTGTTAATAAAAGTGAGATAATAGATGGAACAGCAGAACAAATTAGAGATTCTTTTTTAAAACATCTTACCCATAAACAATATATTATTTGCAAGTAGCTAATATAGAAATTTAAATAATGATATGATGAAAGCCGACACGCTCGTTTTGAATGAGTGTGTCGGCTTTTTGTGCGTTGTTAATGTATTTGTTGGTAGTTATTTTGTTAAAATATTGCAATTTATGACAGGGGGGAGTATAATGATAAATTGATATACTAATTTTAACATAATTAGATACATACTAAAGGAGCTTGCCTATGAAAAAGAAATATTTAATTACTCTAATAACATTATTATTACTAACACTAACATCTTGCGGTAAAGACATCCATGAGACATCAAATCCAAGCACTATCAATTCATCTAAAACTAATATATCTAGTAACTTATCAAGTGAAACATCAAGTGCTTCATCAAGTGAAACATCAAGCGATACATCAAGTGATACATCATCGGTTTCATCACATTCGTCTAAAGGTGAATCAAGTAA
>DAMDCT010000085.1:1321-4037 GCA_032091455.1 Oscillospiraceae bacterium
TATGATTATTACAGGTGATGGTCATAATCAGCAGTTGCCAGACGCAACAAAACATAAACGATATTTTAATGGTTGGTTTATTGAAAAACAGGGTGGTGACCCAAAGTGTTCATGGGATATTACCAAAGATATGACGTTATATGCTCATTGGAGTGCAAATATATCTGACTGTATAAGATATAAAGATGTATCAGATCTTATCGATGAAGATGTTAAAGTTGCAGAGAAATGCATCTCTATTATTTCCGAAAATATAACAGATTCTATGACTGATTATGAAAAAACAAAAGCAATTCATGATTATCTAGTTTTAAATACAGCTTATGATTATGATAATTATATAAAGGGTACTGTACCTCAATCTTCCCATGAAATTGAAGGCGCTTTACTTAATCATAAAGGAGTATGCTCATCGTATGCTGCTGCTTTTGCAGTGCTTATGTCTTCGTTAGATATTAACTGTCACTATATGTCTGGCAATGCTAATGGCGGTCCACATGGTTGGGACCTTATTCAGCTTGATGGGGAATGGTATCATGTTGTTGTTCCTGATCAACCAGGCTATGTAGGATATAAATATTTCTTAATAAATGACGAACAAATGAGTAAAGACCACAGTTGGACAGAAAAATATTATAAGTGCAATTCAACAAAGTATATGAATAAAGTTAATTAGTTCAAAAGCAATAACATTATATTTAACCCCATCTCCCCACCTTCCTCATGCCAACCCATGAGCAGGTGGGCTTTTTATATTTTTATTGGATAATGGTAATAATTCAAATATATACTGATATATTATTGTAATTTTCGACAAAATAAACTATACTGAATATTGTATAATTTAAAAAGAGAATTTTAAGGAGAACTAAATGATAGCAGGGGAATTTAAGAGTAAAGTTGATAGACTATGGGAAATGTTTTGGACAGGGGGATTAACAAATTCACTGGACATCATAGAACAAATTACATATTTGATGTTTATAAAAGACCTTGATGGGGTTGATAAAACCAAGGAAAAAGAAAGCCATATGCTTGAACTTCCATATGAAAGTATGTTTGATGAAGATCATAACAATTGCAGATGGGAAGTTTTTAAAACTAAAGAAGCTTCAAAAATGTATGAGATTATACAAAATGAGGTTTTTCCTTTTATTAAAGACCTTCATGGAGATAAACAAAGTACATATTCAAAATATATGTCTGATGCAATTTTTAAAATACCAACACCACAGTTACTTGAAAAAATAATCACAGAAATAGATGGACTAGAAACTAAAGATAAAGATTCAAAAGGTGACTTGTACGAGTATCTTTTATCGAAAATTGCATCTGCAGGAACTAACGGACAGTTTAGAACGCCACGTCATATTATTAAAATGATGGTGGAACTTGTTGACCTGCAACCTAATGATATAATTTGTGACCCTGCATGTGGTACAAGTGGTTTCCTTGTTGGAGCAGGTGAATATATAAAACATACTTATGAGAATGAAGTTTTCTACAACAAAGAAGCAAAAGAGCACTACAACGATCACATGTTTTTTGGCTATGATATGGATAGAACAATGCTTCGTATTGGTGCTATGAATATGATGACTCATGGAATAGAAAACCCTGATATTTTATATAAAGATAGTCTTTCAGAGCAAAATACGGACACAAATAAGTTTACAAAAATCATTGCAAATCCACCTTTTAAAGGCTCACTTGATTATGATACTGTATCAGCTGACATACTTAAAGTTACCAAAACAAAGAAAACAGAACTGTTATTTTTAAGCCTGTTTGTGCGTATGCTTAAAGTTGGCGGACGTTGTGCATCTATTGTTCCTGATGGAGTTTTATTTGGATCATCAACTGCGCATAAGGATATTAGAAAAGAGATTATCGAGAACAACCGTTTAGAGGCTATTATATCTATGCCAAGTGGAGTATTCAAGCCATATGCAGGGGTTTCTACCGCTATTATTATATTCACCAAAACAGGCACAGGTGGAACAGATAACGTATGGTTTTACGATATGCAAGCAGATGGGTTGAGCCTTGATGATAAACGTTCAGAAGTAGAAGAAAATGATATTCCTGATATTACTACAAGGTTTAAAAATTTAAATGAAGAAAAAGACCGTAAACGAACTGAAAAATCTTTCTTTGTACCAAAGCAAGAAATCATAGATAATGATTATGATTTAAGTATCAACAAATACAAAGAAAATGAATATACACAAGAAGAATATCCTCACCCAACCGAGATTATAGCAGATATAAAAGAGCTAGAAATGCAAATCACAGCAGGACTGAAAACGCTGGAGGGTATGCTAAATGGCTAATTGGGAAATGGTTAGGTTAGGGGATGTACTTAAGTTTCAGCCCAAATCAAAAATTAAAGCTGGAGAAGGCTTGAAAGCTGGTCAATACAAATTCTTTACATCTAGTAATATACAGTCAAAGTTTGTAGATGATTTTATTTACAATCAACCTTCATTAATATTTGGAACAGGTGGTAATGCAAGTGTTCATTTTTGTGATGAACCATTTGCAACATCAACAGATTGTATTGTTGCAATAACAAATGTTGATATAGATTTAAAATTAATATATTTGTTTCTACAACGAAATTTATATATATTAGAAAATGGTTTTAAAGGTGCAGGATTGAAGCATATTGCTAAAAATTATATTGATGACATCCAAATCCCACTTCCACCACTTG
>DAMDCT010000085.1:4047-7502 GCA_032091455.1 Oscillospiraceae bacterium
GTATTGGACAATGCACAAAACTTAATTGACCTACGCAAACAGCAGATTGATAAACTGGATTTGCTTGTTAAATCAAAGTTTATAGATATGTTCGGCGACCCAGTAACCAACCCTAAGGGGTGGGAGATTGTGAAACTAAATGATGTAATAAGAAATATAGAGGCAGGTTGGAGTGTTGGTGGGGAACAAAGACCAAAAACTCAAGACGAAAAAGCAGTGTTAAAAGTAAGTAGTGTAACAAAAGGATATTTTGATGATACTGAATATAAAGTCATAGATAAAAACATAGAAATAAAAAAATATGTTTATCCCCAAAAAGGAGATTTACTATTTAGTAGAGCAAATACAAGAGAATTGGTAGGGGCTACATGCATAGTCCACAAAGATTATAATGATTTGTTGTTACCTGATAAATTATGGAAATTAAATCTAAGAGAAGCAGCAAATATTTTTTTTATCAAGTCTATTTTATCTGTTGAATGTGTTAGATCAGAATTTTCTAAAGTTGCAACAGGGACAAGTGGGTCAATGTATAATATTTCAATGGGTAAATTAAAGGAAATTAAAATTAACCTCCCACCCCTCACTCTACAAAACCAATTTGCAGACTTTGTGGAGCAGGTTGAACAACAAAAAGATACAATGCAAAAATCCCTTGATAAGTTAGAACAAAATTATAAATCCTTAATGCAAAAGTGCTTTGCAGGGAAAATATTTTAATAATAAAATAACATCATGAGGTGACATAAATGAAATCAAACTTTGAGTTTTTACTAAACGAACCTAAGTTTTCCGACTTTGCACAAGTGGCTGTTAATGCGGAAAAAATAATACAAATCGGCTATGCGGAAAGTGCTATTAACTGTCGCAGAGCTTTAGAGTTTGCTGTTAAATGGATTTATTCCGTAGACAGTGGAATAACTATGCCCTATAACAATAACTTGAAGTCACTGATTTTCGAACAAACTTTTGTAGATATTCTTCCAAATGGTATGTTTGAACCTATAAAATACATATGGCAAAACGGCAACAACGCAGTACACCGACCAAAAAGCATAAATAAGGATACTGCTGTTTTCTGTTTGAAAAATTTATATGCTTTTATGGATTTTATAGCATGTTGTTATGCAGATAACTATGAGCCTTGTGAGTTTGATGAAAGTATTTATAATATTTCAGATGTTAATACAACAGAAAAGTCAAATGTAATATCACAATTTGATGATATTGATATAAATGAGCTAATTAAACAAAACAAGGCATTAAAAGCACAGCTTACTGTAAAGAGAAAATTAAGAGAAAAAACATTCACATCAAAAGCACCTGATTTAACAGAATTTGAAACTAGAAAGAAATATATTGATGTTATGCTTGTTGATGCAGATTGGACACAAAACTCCGATTGGATTAATGAGTATAGAATTGATGAAATGCCAAACAAATCAGAATATGGTGCGGCTGATTATGTTTTGTTTGGTGATGATGGGAAACCGCTTGCCGTTGTTGAAGCGAAACGCACAAGTGTAGATGTTGAAAAGGGCAGACATCAAGCAGTTTTATATGCCAATTTTTTAGAAAAGAAGTTTGGTAAACGTCCTATTATATTCTTAACAAACGGTTATGAAACTAAGATATGGGAAGATAAATATTATCCTGAGAGAATTGTTTCGGGAATTTACTCCAAGAATGACTTAATAAAAGAGTTTAATAAACTTGAAAGTAGAAGTCACCTAACTAATTTAAAAATTAATGATGAAATAACAAATAGGTACTATCAAAAAGAGGCTATTACAAAAGTATGTGAAACTTTTGATGAGAAAAACAAAAGAAAAGCTTTGCTTGTAATGGCAACTGGTAGTGGTAAAACAAGAACAGTTATTTCTCTTGTCGATGTGTTACAGCAGCATGATTGGATTACAAATATATTGTTTCTCGCTGATAGGAATGCACTTGTAAGACAGGCTAAAAGAAACTTTAACACATTGCTACCTAATTTATCACTATGCAATTTAACAGAGGACAAAGAGGCATATAAGGCAAGGGCGGTTTTTACTACATATCAAACTATGATGAATGCAATTGATGAGGCAAAAACAAAAGACGGTAAAAAATTGTTTACTGTTGGACATTTTGATTTAATTATTGTTGATGAGGCACACAGAAGTATTTATAACAAATACAAAGATATATTCACCTACTTTGATAGCTTAATGGTAGGTCTTACTGCTACGCCCAAAAAAGATATAGATAAGAATACATATGATATATTTAAGCTTGAAAGTGGTATGCCTACATATGGGTATGAGTTAGCTCAGGCAGTTGATGATCGTTTTCTTGTTAATTATAAGTCAATAGAAACCAAGCTCAAATTTCCTGTTGAGGGTATTATATATAATGAACTTTCAGAAAAAGAAAAAGAGCAATATGAAAAAACTTTTTCTGATGAAGATGGAGGTTACCCTGAAAGCATAGATGGAAGTGCAATAAACCAATGGATATTTAACAAAGACACTATAAGGAAAGCATTAAATATTTTAATGGTAAATGGACAAAAAGTTGACCATGAAACTAAAATTGGTAAGACTATCATCTTTGCTAAAAACCATAAACATGCCGAAAAGATACTTGAAGTATGGAATGAACAATATTCTAATTACCCACAACACTATGCAGAAATTATTGATAATACAATAAACTATGCACAAGATTTAATTGATACTTTTTCAGAGAAGGATAAATTCCCTCAAATTGCAATATCGGTTGATATGTTAGATACAGGAATAGATGTACCTGAAATACTAAACCTAGTATTTTTCAAGCGTGTTATGAGTAAAGCTAAATTTTGGCAAATGATAGGCAGAGGCACAAGATTGTGTGAAGATTTGTTTGATAAGGATAAACACAAAAAGGATTTTTATATATTTGATTTTTGTAACAACTTTGAATTTTTCAGAGAAAATAAAAATGGAAAAGAGGCAGGTGTAACGCTGTCTTTAATAGAAATGTTGATAGGTTTGAAAGCAGATATAATATATAAATTACAAGCTTTCGACTATCAAACGAAAGAACTTATACCTTTTAGAGATTCTTTGATTAGTGAATTAACAAAATCAATATCAAACCTTGATAAAGATAATTTTTCTGTAAAACTTCATTTAAGATACATAGATAAATACAGCGAAATAAAGACATTTGAAAGTCTTGAATATGAAAACACTTTAGAAATAAAAGAACATATTGCACCACTCGTTCCTATTCTTGATGATAAAATAAGTAGTTTAAGGTTTGATGCGCTTATGTATCAAATTGAACTAGCATATCTTGTTGGTAAAACGTACACAAGAGCTAAAAATGATGCTATAAAAAAAGCAAGAGCATTAACAGAATATGGAACAATACCTGAGGTGGTAAATAAAGCGGAATTTATTAAACGTGTATGTGATAATGAATACTGG
>DAMDCT010000085.1:7512-10876 GCA_032091455.1 Oscillospiraceae bacterium
AGAGAAGAACTTCGTGATTTAATTCAGTATATTAAAGGAACTGACCAAGAAAAATATGATACTGATTTTACTGATGAAGTTTTGTCAATGGAGTGGCACGAAAGTGAACTTGAAAGTGATGATTTAAAAGACTACAAAGAAAAAGTTGAGTATTATTTAAAACAGCATCAAGATAGTATTGCAATAAAAAAACTAAAATCCAACGTAAAACCTACAAAAACAGATATAACTTCTCTTGAAGAAATACTATGGAAAGAGCTTGGCACAAAATCGGATTATGAAAAAGAGTATGGTGACAAACCTCTTGGTGAGCTTGTACGTTCTATCGTGGGCATGGATATAGAAAGTGCAAATAAAGCTTTTTCAAAGTTTTTGAATGATAATAGTTTAAATTCAAATCAAATATATTTTGTAAAGCAGATAGTAAGTTACATAGTCAAAAACGGTGTCATGAAAGACTTTTCAGTATTACAGAGTAGTCCGTTTAATGATAAGGGTAGCGTAGTGGATTTGTTTAATGATGTGACTGTATTTGCAGGTATTACTGATACCATAAAGCAGGTGAATAGCAATGCGGTTGAGGTAGCGTAAAGGATATATTCAAATTAATTGGAGGACAAATAATGGCTGACATAAAGTTATTTTCATTACAAGGTGGAGTGAACGAACTCGAACCAACTTCCGTTTCATTAGAGAGGGAACTTCAAACATTAATTGAGCAGAATATGCCAACTTTCTTTGGTGTGACATTTCTTAAAAGTGAGTTTCCAATTACAAACGGTCGCATGGATAGTTTGGGACTAGATGAAAACAATTGCCCTGTAATATTTGAGTATAAACGCAGTGTCAATGAAAATGTAATTAATCAAGGTTTGTTTTATCTTGACTGGTTACTTGATCACAAAGCAGACTTTAAGCTTTTGGTTATGGATGAGTTAGGTTCTGAAAAAGCTAACAATATTGACTGGAGTATTCCTTGCGTTATTTGTATTGCTAATGATTTCACTAAATTTGATATACATTCAGTTAATCAAATGCAAAGAAATATTAAGCTTGTAAAATACAAAAAGTTTGGCAAAGACCTAATTATGTTTGAACATCTAAATGCACCAGTAGTAAAACCTATGGTTGATACTTCTGATATTGTACCAATTTCAAAGGTAGGTAGTGACAAAACTTTTTTGCAACTATACACAGGAGCGCCACAAAAGTTGCAAAATATTTATCAAACCATTAGAGATTATATACTTTCACTGGGTGATGATATAACAGAAAATCAACTAAAAAATTATGTGGCTTTCAAAAAAGTAAAAAACTTCGTATGTGTAGAAATATATCGAGTTAAAATACTATTGACTTTAAAGTTAAATCCTGAAAAAGTTGAACTTGTTGATGGATTTACTAGGGATATGCGCAATGTTGGCCATTACGCAACAGGTGATTTACAAATAACAATTAAAACAATAGAGGACTTTGAAAAAGCAAAGGAACTTATTGATAGGGCATATAATGAGAATTAAGGATTTATTATATATCCTTAATTCTAGTATAGATAATAGATTCAATATATTGAGCAGGTTTCATTAACTATTGCTATTACAAATTCACAGTATAGTTTTATCCCCAACTTTCTTCACGAAGGTTGGGGATATTAATATTTTAGTTTAAGTATTTATTCGGTACACAGGGAATAAAAATGGAACAATTCTTAAAACACAGAAATTATAAATTAATAATCCATGAAAACAAAACACCGATAAACGTAGTGTTTATCGGTGTTTACTATTGTACAGCAATGTAAAGAAAGCAGTGAGCCTTTCCGTCTTTTGTATATTCGACCGCAACGCTGCTTTCATAGTCGCTGGTAAATGCTCGCCCATAAAAAACACCAAGTAGCATAAGCAAAAGACCCTCACCCCAAAACTGATATGCTTGTCCTTTTATGCAAAAGAGGCGATATATTTATCAATCATTTTCAGATACTCTTTCTTCTTACCCTCTGAAATCCATGCGATACCAAATGAGTTCCTTGCTATCTGGACAACATCATCCTGAGATAACTCATACTTCTGAGCCAACGCATAGAGATCATCCGAGATGTAGCTCTGAAAATAGGCCGGATCATCCGAATTCACAGTAATCTGAATTCCCTGATGAAGCAACTCCTGCATTTCTTTTCCCTTCATATCATCTACTACAAAACTATTGGATACAGGGCAACAGGTCAGCCCAATGTTGTGTTCTTTTATGTAGGCTATCAGGGAGGGATCCTCTACGATATTTGTACCATGGTCCAACCGCTCTATGCCAATTTCCAATAAGGCTTGCCTAATATTCTCAATTGAGTTTTCCTGATCAATATCGCAATGCATGGTAATATGGAATCCGTCTTTCTTGGCAAGAGCAAAAACTTCTGCAAATTTCAGGGGCGGGTTGTTTCGCTCATCCGAATCAAGACCAATACCAATAAATTTATCCCGATAAGGCAACGCTTGTCGGTAAGTCTCCATTGCCGATTCCGCCGTCATATCGCGCAAGAAGCACATGATCAGGTTTGCTTCCACCCCAAATTTGCGTGCCTGTAGCGTCGCCTCGTAATATCCGTTAATCACAGTTTCAAACGGAACGCCGCGGGACGTATGAGCCTGGGGATCAAAAAACATTTCTGTATATTTTACATTGTGTTCTTTGGCTTTCTTTAAATAATCCAAGGCCAGGGCACAAAAATCCTCCTCATCCTGTAAAACATTCATTGCTGGATAATAGACCTGCAAAAATGAGGTTAGCGAATCGAACTGATACGCGGCTTTTACTTCTTCAATGGTTTGCTGGCCGATGTTAATGTGATTTTTTTGGGCCAAGCGCAATTTTAGTTCTGGCTCAAGTGTTCCTTCCAGATGTAAATGAAGCTCTGCCTTAGGTAGAGCTTGGATAAACTCTTTTGTAACCTTCTTATTAGACATATGTCTCTTCCTCCCTAGTTGTATAGATACCTTAATTTTTTGCTTTTTGTTGAAACACTTAGTGTTTCGAACATTAATTATACAATATCAATAGAGCAAAGACAAGTGCTTCCCAAGAAAATTTCCTATGAAGTAAGTTCGTTATGTGTCTTCGTTAATCGCAAGATATCACGCAAGTACCAATTAGCCCTGAGTGATTACAGCGTCAGAATCTCGCTTTGATTTATATAACCTACAACATAGTGGAACATATTCCTCTGTGCCTATGTCTGTTAATAAGCCTTTAACTTCACCTAATGGGGCGGTATAACGTTGGCTTAAATATCTAGTAGCAGCACCAAGCTCTCCGTTAGGTCCTCCAAACTCCAAAAGGTTATAGTCCTACCCATAATAAAAAATTC
>DAMDCT010000086.1:0-9516 GCA_032091455.1 Oscillospiraceae bacterium
GGATGAAGTTCTATTTCTTTTTTAACAATTCCTTTTGCAATTTCAAAAGCTAGTTCTTTTAAATCATCTTCATACTTTCTTAATATATCTTGTTTGCCATCATCAATTCCTTCTATAACGCTGTGTAAAAACTTAATGGTTTTTACACTTTCTTCATCAGCTTTTATTTGCCCTTCTTTGTAACCTACATCAAACCCTATATCATATCCTTTTTTTTCGCCTTCAGCAAGTCCTTGATTAACAGCTTGACTTCTATGGTTATTTGTTGTTATCTCATACTCAGACTTAATTCTGTCAGCAGTTGATTTCATATAGTAAAGACTATAATTTTGAGCTTGGTCAACTATTTTTCGAGCTTGTTCTTTAGCTTGACTTAAAATATCATTACAAACTTGATTTTGAAGTTCAGGTATAAGCTTTTTGAATTCATCATCTTCAGTACCTTTTTTATGGTTTAATTTATAGTGAAGTTCGCCTTGATTATCATTTATATAAGCGGTCATTTTCGCAGAAGATTTAATTATATTAGACAATTATTTCATCCTTTCCGCCTTTCATAATAACAAGCTCCCCTTCCTCTTCAAGTCGCCTTATGATACCAACAATACGCTGTTGTGCCTCTTCAACATCTCTAAGTCTAACATTATGAGTAAATTCAAGATCAGACTTAACTGTTTCGACAGACCGTTTAGACATATTGCTGAAGATTGCATCTGAAACCTCTTGGTTTGCTCCTTTAAGCGCAAATACCAAGTCTTTGCTGTTTGCTTCGTGTAAGAATCTCTGTATTGCTGTGTTATCAAGCATAGTAATGTCTTCAAATACGAACATTTTCTTTCTAATTTCATCTGAAAGTTTAGCATCTTTCTTGCTAAGCTCATCAAATATGTATTTTTCATTTGATCTATCAATATGATTCATAATATCAGCTATATAATTAACTCCGCCAATTTCCATTAAGTCAACAGACATTATAGATGAGAATTTAGACTCAAGAATTGTTTCAACTATTCTTATGACATCTGGGGATGTTCTATCCATTTTTGCAATTCTTTCAACTACATCAATGCGCTTTTCTTTTGGTAGTTCAGATATAACCGAAGATGCTTGATCTGAACGAGCATAAGACAAAATTAAAGCAATTGTCTGAGGATGTTCATTTTGAATTATAGTTAGTAAATTTTTATAATCGGCTTTTCTAATAAAATCAAAAGCCTTAGTTTTTAGTGACTTTGTGACTCTTTCGAGAAGCGACGATGCAGCTTGTGCACCATATGCCTTTTCGAGTACATTTCTAGCGTACTCCACGCCTCCCTCAGTAATTACTTTTTGAGTTAGACATATTTGATAGAATCCTAAAAGTATTTCTTCTACTTGTTCGGATCTTAGTTGCTGTAATCTTGATATTTCAAATGTTAGTTGCTCAACTTCATCCTCATGTAGATACTTATATACGGTTGAAGCACTTTCAGCACCCAAGGATATGATAATTGCTGCAGCCTTTTGCTGCCCAGTTAAAGAATCAAGCATTATCATCATCTCCTTTTAACCAAGTTCGAAGTAACTGTGCCACAATCTCTGGGTTATTAGAAGAAAACTCTTTTATTTCTTTTTTGAGTACCTGTTCTTTGCTTTCAGGAACATTTTTTAAATCTTCTGTCATATTAGGTAGTTTTTCTTGTGGAATAGTAATGTTCATCTGTTCCCCAATTTCTAAAACTTCTTCATGATTGCGTCTTTTCTTTAATTTTCTATTGATTAAAAACACAACGATAAGTCCTATAAGTAATAACATTGCCGCAGCACTCATGCTAAAGATAAATACCTTGTTTTCAAGAATTCCTCCAGGAGTTTCGTCTAGTGGTTTTGTACCTGTATTTTTAAATTCAGGGTTATAAACTTCAACCTTTGCAGGAGAAACACCTGCTGCATTTGCAATTACTCTCTTTACACTCTCACTGTCTTCTTCATTTAACAATCTCTCTTTTTTATTAATAAGAACACTGACTGTAAGATCCTGCAGTTGAGCCGCATCAGTTGTTATTTGCTCTGTGATTTTATTAACTGCGTACTTATAATTTGAATAGTCTTTATAATAAATGGTTTTTCCATCGTCTGCCACTCCAACATAATTTGGTAAATCGGAGTTGGTTTCCGTTCCCGGTACTCCTCCTGCTTCTTGTGGCTTTATTGCTCCCTTATCAACTGTTGACTCCGTAATTATTCCCTTATCATCCTCAGTTGAAGGAGTATTGGATATTATCTCTTTAATTTTTTTGTCAAGACTCATGGTACTCTTCGCTGTAACTGTAATATTTTCCTCACCATATACCGGTGCAATTGATCTCATAATATTATTTCTTACGTCGTTTTGAAATTTATTTTCAATATCGAGTTTAAAGTTATTTATGTCCACGTAAGTCATGCTGTCTGACGATTTCAATTCGTTACCTGTTGAATCAACAACTGCAATTTTTTCTGCTTTTAATCCAGGAACACTTGTTGCAACTAACTTTTTTATGCCATTTACCTGTGTTGGCTCTAGTGTGCTTCCGCTAACAAGAGTTAAAGTCACTGATGCTGTTGCCTCAAGCTTATCCTCTTCCCAAGCCCAGCCATTATCCTCTGGTGCACTAATTGTAACAATAGCCTGTTTAACGCCTTGTATTGTTTCAATTGATGCCTTTAAACGTTCCTGTAATTGATAAATTTTAAATGTTCTCTTTTCTGACTCAGTAGTCATAAAATCAACATTGCTTTTGAAAAAGTCGTAATTTGGTGCAGTTCGTGGATGACCAGCATTAGACATCTGCATTCTAACAATTGCCTCTTTTTGTTTATCAACAAGTATCGTAGTCCCACCATTTTCGGCTTTATATTCAGTTCCCTGTTCATTTAACATTTTAGTTACTTCTACAGCTTCCTCTTGAGAAATCCCACTAAAAAGCACAGCATATTGCTTTGTATTTAATATCAATACCAAAATTACAGATATAAGTAATATACCCAAAAGCACACTAATAAAAGTTATTTTCTTTTTTTTGCTTTGCTTGCCCCAAAAAGTTTTGACAGGCTTTAAATATTTTCCCACTTGCTCATTCATGCAATAATCTCCATCTCAATGCCCTTATTTTTAAAAATTATTTTAACGCTAACTATAATCCTAACTGAATAAAAGAGTCAGGTTATACACCCATACGCATAATTTCATTGTATGAGTCAAGTGCTTTATTCCTTAATTGCACGACCATGTCGAGTGCAAGTGCCGCTTTCGTTGATGCAATGTTGACGTTATGCAGATCATCTGTTTCTCCTGTTGCTAACTTTTGAACTTCAATTTTTAGATTCGAATCTGTTTCTTTAACATTATTAATTGCATTTTCAAGCAACGACTTGAAAGGTATCTGATTTTCAGATACCACGTTGATATTATTTTTATTATGCAAGAGCTCCTCAAGAGTACTAATTTTAGTAATAGGTTGTAAAATCATAATTCAAACATACCTTTCTGTAATATGTAAACAAGACCAATTTTAAAATATTTTATTAACATTTACAAAAGGTAAAAACAAAGTTTTTACCTTCCTAATTCAAGTGCTTTTGCCGCCATACCTTTAACCACATTAAAAGCTGTTAAATTAGCATCATAAGCCCTAGCGGCGGCCATCATATCAATTGTTTCTTTTATTGGATCCACATTTGGCATCATAACGTATCCTCGCTCGTCTGCATCTGGATGTTCTGGATCATATACTGGTTTAAATTCCCTGTCATCCTCAACAATTTTGGCTACTTGTACCCCTCTGCTAGGGGTACCATTCATGCCTCTTTCAAAGACTGCTCTAAAGCTATTGTCCTGAATCGGTTGATAAACCACCATTTTTCTTCTATATGGTCCGCCATCTTCAGTTCGCGTAGTCTTCTGATTAGCAATGTTCTCTGATATAATATCCATCCTTAGTCTTCCAGCAGTTAACGCAGAACCACTAATATTTAAAGAACTTAAAAATGCCATATTCTAGTCTCCCTTTCGTTATGTAAGGTAAATTTAAATAACAATTATTATAATGCTATCTCACGCCACCACTGATTGCTGTTCTCATTCGCGCATAGTAACTATTTAGTTGTTGAGTGACAGCACTGTATTGAAGTTGTGTTCTTGCTAATTCAATATTTTCAAATTCACTATTTACATTGTTTCCATCAATTCTTAAAGTTTCATCATTTGCAACCCCTACACAAGATTGTGTATTATTGATCTCACTAACTGTTTGAGACTTGGTTTTTTCAATATTACTTATTGCGGATTTAAGTTGTTCTTCAAAAGATACATATTTTCTTTTATAATTAGGTGTATCAACATTCGCTAAATTATCTCTTATCGCACTTTGCCTTGCCCATAAACCATCAAGACTTTTTGTCATTAAACTTGATGAAATGCCATCTAACCAGCTCACAAAATCATCTCCTATTTATTTAATTTTTTAGGTGTTTATATATTAGTAATTTCATAAAATTTTATTCTAATTTTTTAAAAATCCAATCCAATTTTTACACAAAGTTTTTATTAAATATATGGAAAACTCGGTCACAAAATTAATAAATTTTTACTTTTTTTGCAGTCGTATTGGCACCATAACCCATATTTTGTATACAATTATATAATTTGGTAGGTTATGTGCTACTTAAAATTGTCTTAATATTATTATTGTCGATTTCACTCGATTTGTCAAGTAAATTGTTGCATTTGGACATATTTTATCTGCATTTTTATACACTATTTGGACACTCAGTATTTTATTTTGCTATTTATAAGGAAGTTTGTAAGATATTTTCATTATTTTGTTGTATTATATTACTAATTATATTTGTATATTTATACATTTTTTGTAGTTTACTTATAATTTTGTACTAACAACTAATTTTTTTTTTAAAAGTGCCGATATAGTAATTGAGGTGAAAAATAATGAATATAATAAATTCACGCTTTGGAGTTAATTCTTCCATACAGCATCAAAATAAAAAATCCGACATTATTACAAAATCTAACGATGAGTCTGTGCCCTCAGTAAAAAAGGGTTCACAATCTAATATTAAAGAAGCAGTTCCATCAAGAAATTGCAGGGTTGATAAGATTGAATTGTCACATAAGATTAGTAATAATTCAAATTCTTTTGATATTTCTAAGCTTAAATCAAAAATAACAACCGACATAAAGGCTGAGTCTAGCCCCGATAGAATCCAACGTATTTCTCAAAAAATCTCAAATAATGAATATATAATTAATGCTAAAGAACTTGCATCAATTATTTTAAAAATATAATTACATCAGGAACCAGCAATTATACCTTTATTTAAATTGCTGGTTATTCTCCGTTTTGTCTGAAAGGTAAATGGTGTACTATAATGCTTCCAAAGGAATTTTCTGAAGATTTCACTTTATTTTTAGAAAGATATCTCAATTTCTATAATGAGTTTTTAAAAACTGAAAATAAAAAATATGAATCTATAGTGCAAAATGATGTAAATGCACTAGATGGTTTTGTCAGATTAGAGCAAGCCCTTATACTTGCCTCTAGGGGTCTTGAAGCTGAACGCGAACGCTTCATAGCACAAAGTGGCGTAGAGTGCACTACGTTAAGAGAAATCATACCTTTGCTTGATGAAGGCTGCCAAGAAAAAGCAAGTTGCATTTTCACAGAGCTTTCTGATTCACTATTGGATCTAAAAGATATAAATTCACGCTCAAATCAGCTTACTGAACTCAGACTTCACAAAATAAATAATGAGATTAATAAATTACAAAAACAACCTGAACATCAAAATGGATATAACAACTCAGCAAAATCAGGTAACAAACCTATAAATATCATTTCAAAAAAAATATAGTGGGGGTATATGAATGAGACCTACATTTTCAGGCTTTAATATTGCCAAAAGAGGACTTGATGCGGCAAGATCAAACCTTAATATAACTGGACAAAACATGGCAAATGTTCACACAAAAGGTTACACACGACAACGTGTTGATTTATCATCCATAGGTGCGAGTGGCTACAATATGCGCTATGCATCTACTTCTAACGATTGTATCGGAGAGGGCGTTAACATAAACGGTATCAATCAAATCAGAGATCCCTATCTAGATGTCCGTTATCGTAGAGAAAATTCAAAAGTTGGTGATACATCAACTCAACTAGACACATTAACTGATCTTGAATACGTGTTTGATGAAATTTCAAAGGACGGCTTAGATAAGCAATTTACAGATATGCTTTCCCAACTTCAAAAACTTGCACAAACTCCAGCTGATCCTGTATCTGAGGGTATCGTTAAAACTTCAGCACTAATGCTTGTAAAAATGTTTAATCACTGTGCTGAGCAGATAAATAACGTTCAAGATAAACAGCTAAGCTATCTTCAAGACGGTGCTATTACTAAAACAAATGAACTTCTAGATAGTATTGCTCATATAAGCGGTGAAATCAGAAGCGCCAACATTTCCGGCAATCAGGCACTTGAGCTTTTAGATCAACGTAACACAATGATTGATGAACTTTCAAATTTTGTTAATATAGAGCTAACAACAAAGAAAACTGAAATTGGCGGCGGGATATTTGTAGAAGAACTGTCCATAAACATGATTGGTTCAAATGGTGAAAAATTCAATCTAGTAAACAACGATGATAACAGGAAGTTTGACCTTTCAAAGGATCTTAGTGGCAATGTAACGCATCCAGTTAAAATTTTATTGAAGGAAGGAGATGGAAGTTTAGTTGGTGGAAGTAACAAAGGAACCCTCTCATTAGTCGATGGTGACATTAGTAATCAACTTACCTTCGGTGCCTTTGCGGGTCACCTTAAAATGCTAAATGCCGCAGGCGAATTTGATACCCCAGCTACAACACAAAGAGGTATAGCTTATTATGAAAATATGCTGAATACTCTAGCTAGTGAGTTTGCTACTGCATTCAATAAAGCAAACAGTACTGATAATCCTACAGGCGTATTTGACAAACCAATGTTTGAAATAAATAGAGCAAGTAAAGATACCACTATTACTGCTCAAAATATATCTATCTCTCAAAAGTGGGAAAACACATTAGGCTCTTATATAACTAACACTAAGCCTAATTCTGATGGAAGTACTGATACATCAAATAATAACAATGTTCTTTACATGATATCATTATTTTCAAGTAAGGTTGATTATAAATCCGCAAGTGGAACACCACTCTTTAAAGGATCATTTCAAGGATGTTTTTCACACATATCAAGTACTCTTGCACTAGAAATTAAAGATATAACTCGTCAAAATGATAGCTACGGAAGCGTTTTGCTGGAAATTGACACCCAACGTGCATCAGTTTCATCTGTAAATATGGATGAAGAGGGTATTAACTTAATCCAATACAACAAATCGCTTACTGCTTCTTCACGTTTTATGACAACACTTGATGAAGCTCTTGAGACAATAATAAACAGAATGGGTGTAGTGGGCAGATAGCCTGAATAATTAAGGAGGCATTTTAAATGAGAGTTACGCCAGGAATGATAACATCACAATATAATAGAAATTTAAATAAATCTCTTAGTCAACTAAATTACTACAACAATCGTGCAACAACACTTAGGAAGTTTAATCGTGCGTCAGAAGATCCTGTATCAGCCGCAAGGGCTTACAGTCTTAGACGTTCATTTGCACAAAATGACGATTTCACATCAAACCTTGAGGATACAGAAAATTTACTGTTAACTGCCCAGGGATGTGTAATGAGCATGAATAAACTTGCCCAAGAAATATCTTCAACAGATTGCCTTCAAGCAATAAATGGCACAATGTCAGTTGACGACCGTCAAATTATTGCAACCAAAATTCGAAAGATGCAAGAAGCCTTAGTTTCAACAGCAAACAGTAAATTTGGTGATAAGTTCATGTTTGGAGGTTCAACTTCAACTGAGCCACCGTTTACAGTTAAAGATGGAAACTTGTTATACAAAGGATATGATGTAACAACAGGACTACATGTTGGGGCAGATGGTATTTCTGCTAAGACTACAGTTGCTAATTCTGAAATTAGCTTTGGCGCTGAGAATGGTGCTTTATTTAATGACTATACTATTAATATAAATGAGAAATCTATCCCTCCGATTGCAACTGAAATAAATTCTATAAAAACAGATAAAAAAGTTATTGATATTTATCTCTCATCTCCTGCAACAAAGCAAAATATTCAGGATGCATTACATGGATTAACCGCACCAGTAGTGGCACCTCCAGCTAGTGACCCCCTTGCAGGTGTTGACTTCAACAAAATCACCGTAGGTGGTGATCTTACTTTAGAAGCTAAATTTGGAACAAGTGAAATAAGCGGTGGAAAGAATAAAATTGCTACAGGTAGCGGTGGGCCAGATGTTTTAAAAGCACTAGCAAACGAAAAGATGTTTGTAGACTTAGGACTTGGTTTGAACTTCGGTGCTGACGGTAAAATTAATGAGCAAAGCGCTTTTGACGCTTCAATGCCTGGAATTTCTTTTATAGGGTATGGTAAAGACAGTAATGGTAACCCTAAAAACATGTATGCTCTTCTTGGTAAAATTGCAGATGAGCTATCTAAGGATAACCTAGATTATAGTGCTATTGATCCATTAATAACAGGCTTTAATGCACAAAAGCAAACGCTTTTAACAAAAATAACGGAATTTGGTTCGAAATCAAATTTCCTAGATTATACTAAAACCAAATTAGAGGATACTCATCAAAATCTTAATGCTAAGATACTTAGCGTAGAGTATGTAAACCCTGCAGAAGCCATAATGGATTTTAAAATGCAGGAATATGCATATAATGCTGCCCTTCAAATGGGCACAAAAATTATTCAACCTTCTTTTTTAGATTTCATGAGATAACAATCCAGTTTCCTAATATATGATCTTTACGATATAGTTTTTTATTTAAATTTTTAATTTATACAAAAAATGACATAATAGAAGAGGTGTGTTAAGTGGGTCCATTACTGGAAATTAAAACTGTCCCATTTTCATTCGAGATGAAAATTAACCATGCAAAGTTTGAAACAAAAATGTCAAAACCTTCCCATGAAGTTACCCGACAAAGGGGTGAACTTAAAATTGACCATACTCCTGCACGTATTAAAATTGACACAACCGAAGCCCGTGCAAGCTTAGGGTTTAAGTCAGTTACTCGTGCTGTAGATGAGTCTGCACAAATAGGAGTGTCATCTGCCAATGAGGCAACTGCACAATTTGCTAGAGAGGGTAATATGCTAATGGATAGTAGAAATAAAAATGTATTTGGTGACATAGCCTTTATGCGCTCACAAAATTCAATTGATACAATGCTTGGATTTTTACCATCTACTTCAGCAAATGTAAGCTTCGACCCACATCAGCTTTCAATGCAATATGAAATGGATAAACTAAGTTTTGATTGGCGTACGAGCAATAATATTGAAACAAATTTTGTCCCTGCTTCAATTGAATTTAAAGTAAAGG
>DAMDCT010000086.1:9526-10802 GCA_032091455.1 Oscillospiraceae bacterium
TGAAATAACATATTTGGGCAAACCAATATATGTGCCACCAAGTGCAGATCCTGACTATGTTGCGCCACAACCTCTTGATGTCAAAGTATAAATAAAAAATTTACAAATAAAAGATATAAAACGATATTAGAGTTAAATTTGTGTTTCAACTCTATTTTGTGAAATGGGGATTTTTATGCAAACAATACATTCAGAATTTGGAGACCTACAAATAAATGAACAGGATATAATTCACTTTAATGAAGGACTTTATGGGTTCGAAGACGTAAAAGATTATGTGTTAATTAGCCATGATGAGCCTGGCGTTATTATGACAATGCAACCTGTAGATGGACAAATTCCTCAATTCGTAGTTTTAGATCCATATGCAATTACGCATGATTTTGCTCCTGTTTTATCACATGCAGATATGAAATTGTTTAAGAATACTAAAGTGAATGATCTTAAATTCTTAGTTATCGCCGTTGTAAAAGAAAACTATCTTGAAACTGTTGTCAACCTTAAAAGCCCAATTGTAATTAACCCTCAAACCAGAATTGCAAGACATTGATTACTCAATGCAATATAAAGTGTTTAATGACAAGGGGGATATAAAATGCTAGTCATTAGCAGAAAAGCCACTGAATCCATTATGATTGGTGACAATATAGAAATTGTTATTTCAGAAATATCCTCTGATAAGGTTAAAATTGCAATTAATGCCCCTAGAGATATTACTGTTTTGAGAAAAGAACTTATTCAAATCAAAGAACAAAATAAAGAAGCTAGTGCTGTACCACAAAAACAATCAATTGAATTGCTGAAAAAGCTATTAAAGTAGGGAACATATCAATGTTCCTTACTTCTTTTATTTTTAGTAGAAATAAATATTCTCAAACCTAACATTGCACATTCACTTGTGCGTATATCCATTGTATTCCACCAATAAAACCTTATGTTTCCTGTGTTAAACTCAACATTTGCCATGCACTTTCCTATTAACTTTTTGCGTATAAACTCGATAATATAGTTGTAAGGTTAAAAAAGTTTTATCAGTTACAATAGCTATCTATAATAACTGATAAGATAGTTAATTAACCTCGTAAAAGCGAAAAGGACTTCGCTTATTAAAAATTCAAGGAGGAAAAAATTATGCGTATTCAACACAATATTAGTGCAGCTAATGCTCACAGACAATTAGGTCTTAACAACACTGCAGTAGGTAAAAACTTAGAGAAACTTTCTTCAGGTTTCAGAATTAACCGTGCTGGTGATGACGCTGCTGGTCTTGCTATCT
>DAMDCT010000087.1:0-4520 GCA_032091455.1 Oscillospiraceae bacterium
GCTCAGTTCACTTCACCTATTAGAAGATACCCCGACCTTACAATCCATCGTGTATTAGGGGATTTATCAAAAGGAATGTCACCTAAAAAAGTTACTGCAAAATATGAGCGTTATGTTGTTAAATCTGCTCGTCGTTCAACTGAAACTGAGCTTAATGCGATGAAGCTTGAGCGTCAATGTGATGATTGTTATAAAGCCGAATATATGAAATCGCACATTGGTGAAGAATATGACGGTATTATATCCTCTCTTGCACACCATGGTATCTATGTATCTCTGCCAAATACAATTGAAGGTTTAGTTAAACCTGATAATCTTCCAGAAGGAGAATATCAATTTGACGATATGTTAGAATATAAAAATGTTCTAAACAATAAAACCTATCGCATTGGTGACTCAATGAAAGTCAGATGTATAAGTGTTGATGTTGGTGCTGGAAACATTGATTTTGAAGCAATTGAATAGATAAATTTAAAACCTCTTATTGTAGTATCATTAAAACTACAATAAGAGGTTTTTTTGAGTTGAGTTAATTTGTTATTTTATTTATTTCTTCCTCCACAACGTTTTTATCAATTCTTTCATACAATATTTCAACGTTCGGAATAACAAAACCAGTATCAACGAATTGTGGTTTCCATGTTTGATTTAGATTTAACCATTGATGTACCTTTGCACATGAAAATGGAATAAATGGGTTTAGTAAAACGGCTAAATTCGCAATTATTTGAACACAATTATAAAGCGTATTATTACAAGCTACTATGTCTGTATTTCTAGTTTCCCAAGGCTTTTGTGTATCAAAATACTTATTTGAATATCTGACAAAATCAAATATTTCATTAAGTGCATCTTTAAAATTCCCTTGTTCAATTTTAATTCCCACAGAGTCATAAATGGACAGTATCTGTTTTTGAATATTTTCATCAAGTGTACCTGTTGGAACTGCTTTATCAAAATATTTTGCGATGAAAGCAAGTGTTCGATTTACAAAATTTCCATATGCACCAAGGAGTTCACCATTATGACTATTTACATATTCACGCCAAGAGAAATCCGTATCTCTTTTTTCAGGTCCATTGGCAATCAAAAAATATCTTAATGAGTCAGGGTTGTATCTATCAATAATATCTTTAATCCAAATTGCATGATTTTGACTTGTTGATATTTTTCTTCCTTCAAGCGTTAAATGCTCGCTTGATATTATTTCATCAGGCAAATGCCAATTACCACCACTAGCGAGTAACAAAGATGGTAGAATAATTGTGTGAAAAGGAATATTATCTTTGCCATGAACATAATAGTGCTTTGAATTATCACACCATAGGTCTGCAAAACTTCCTCCACGCTTTTCATTTACTACTTTGCTTGCAGACAGATATCCAAGTACATTTTCTGCCCAAATATATATTTTTTTATTTTCATATCCCTCTTTGGGCACATCAATACCCCAATCAAGGTCACGTGTTACTGCCCTATCACGAAGTCCCTCATTGATATAACGATTAGAAAATGCAATAGCATTTTTTCTCCATTTTGGGTGAGAATCTATAAAGCTTTTTAACTCATTTTCCAATTTAGAAATTGCGATAAACAAGTGTTTCGTATTTTTGAATACAGGTGTTTCACCACATATTGAACATTTTGAAGAAACAAGATTTTCAGGTTCTAATACACTCCCGCAAGCATCACATTGGTCACCTCTCGCATTTTCTCCACAAGATGGACATTTTCCTAATACAAACCTATCTGCTAAATATGTTTTGCAATTCTCACAGTATGCTTGTGGTGAACTGCTTTCAAAAATATAGTTACTGTTGTACAATTTTTTATGAAAGTCCGTTACAAATTCCTTATGCTCATCTGATGATGTTTTAGTGTATAAATCGTAACTAAAACCTAGCTTATCAAAGCACTCGCAAAATTCATTATGATAAAAGTCACTTACTTCTTGAGGTGTTTTCTTTTCCTGCTTTGCACGGATTGCTACAGGCGTACCATGACAATCACTACCAGAAACGAAATACACATCATCACCTTTTGCCCTATGATAACGAGCAAGTACATCAGCAGGTAGTAGTGCCGCAATATGGCCTATGTGCAAAGATCCATTTGCATATGGCCATGCACTTCCAATTAAAATTTTCATAAATATAGCCTCATTTCTTTAATTTGATATGGTAAACTAATATTGCATTTTGGGTATAAAAAAGCCCTCCTCTCCGAAAAATTACTTTTTCGGGGACGAGAGCATAGCTTCGTGTTACCACCCCAAATTTGTCTATATCTCACGATATAAACCTTATCTGCTACGTACAAGAAATGATTTGTAGATAGCATATCACTATAACGGGTGCACCCGTCGCAGCCTAAACATAAGTGTTGTCAGTGCGAAGCTCCAAGACCATTTTCTGCAATTTCTCACTTTACCCATTCTCAGCAACTGGGTTCTCTGTATAAGTATAGATTGCATACTCTTCTCTTCAATGCATTTTAGAATATATATTTTTATTAGTATACCCTACTTTATATGAAAAATCAATATAAATAATTCAAAATTTTTACATTAATATAGATTTATTTAACTGTAAAAATTCCCCTTTAATATAATCAATATTAACAAATTAAAAATTACTTACTATTATTATATTAGTTATTAGCATTAAACATGTTCCTTAGTATCAGAATATTGTTGAACTTTAGCATAAAACGTGTTAATATGTACCAGCAGTAAATTTTTTATAAATTTACCTTTAATAAATTAACATACAATTATGGAGGTCAAAATGGTTAGTGGTATACTTAAAGCTGTAGCAAAAGAAACTGGTTTAATCTGTGATACTAAAAGGAATATTGTGCATGGGTCCTATCAAGGCTACTTAGTTACAGTTAAAGAAATGGCAAATCCAAGACAAATTATTGTTATTGTTTCTGCCAAACAATCAAATGCAAATACAAATGAATCATCAGAATCATTCTTAAACACATTAAAACAAACAAACAATCAAGTTCGCCAAACAATTGTATCAGACTATTGTATGACAGTTGTTTTGAAAATGGGAATAGTTAAAAAAGCTATTAAGGCAACAGTTAATACAATTACTGAAATGGTATCATTTTGCAATAATGCTCAAATGATTCCTTGTTGCCAACGTTGTGGTGAAGAGAACTATCTTTCAGTAGTAAGCATTGATGGAGCACCAAATGTTTTATGCAATACTTGTAATCAGGATATTATTGATAATATTGATGCAACAAGATTAAGCATAAAATCAAAAAAAGGTAACATCTTAGGAGGAATAGTCGGAGCATTCTTAGGTTCTCTTATTGGTGTTGTGGTATGGGTTTTAATATACCAAATGGGTTACATCGCAGGCATTACTGGCTTAGTGTTTTCAATTTGTACAATAAAAGGTTATGAAAAACTTGGTGGAAAACTAAATATAGTAGGAGTAATTATCTCACTTGTCATTTCAGTTGGGATGCTATATATTGCAGAGAATATATCATTGGCGATTGAAATACACCGTCAATTTTCATCCGAATATGATATTACATTTTTTGATGCTTATAAAGCTATAGGTGAGTTTATGAAAGATGAAGCAATTAGTCGTTCAGTAATTGGTGATCTTATCATGGGCTATCTTTTTATGGCTGTAGCTAGCGTTTCTCCAATAATTCAGATATACAAATCCTCTAATCATCTTATTGAGGTTACTAATCTTAGTAGCCCTTCAGTAGGACCAAATTTATAATTGTAATTCCCTTTAAAATAGGCTCTAAATGTTTTAGTCAAAACATTTAGAGCCTATTAATTTTACAATATTATTATTTTAATACATATTACTTAGTGAAGTATTCAACACCTGATTTAAATATCATTTGATCTTTGTTACCCAAAACATTCTTACAAATGTCTGTGCCAACACGTTCGCTATGTGCCATTTTACCTAACACTCTACCGTCTGGTGATGTAATTGCTTCAATCGCCATATTTGACTCGTTTGGATTAAATGCAATATTAAACGTAGGTTGTCCGTGTAGGTCAACATATTGAGTTGCAATCTGTCCGTTTTTTGCTAGACTTGCAATTAACTTATTGTCTGCAATAAAACGTCCTTCACCATGTGAAATTGGAACTGCATGAATATCGCCAACACTTGTATTATATAGCCATGGTGATTTATTTGAGCTAATTCTTGTGCTAACCATCATTGACTGGTGACGTCCAATTGTATTAAAAGTTAAAGTTGGTGAATTTTCATTCATCTCACATATATCACCGTAAGGAACAAGACCTAGTTTAATTAGTGCTTGGAAACCATTACAAATACCAAGCATTAATCCATCACGTACATTAAGCATACGTTGTACAGCATCTTTAACCTGTGGGTTTTTAAAGAAAGATACAATAAACTTTGCAGAACCGTCTGGCTCATCACCACCAGAAAATCCTCCTGGTATCATTATCATTTGTGACTCGTCAATACGTTTTGCAAATGTTTTTATTGACTCCTCAA
>DAMDCT010000087.1:4530-9894 GCA_032091455.1 Oscillospiraceae bacterium
TCAATCATTGCACTTGTTAGGTTTTTAATTACGAAAATCTCTGCATCTGCTCCTGCTTTTTCAAATGCTCTAGCAGAATCATACTCACAGTTTGTACCTGGGAATACTGGAATTAACACTTTAGGTTTTGCTACCTTTATTGCAGGACTAATTCTATCTTTTTTACTTACTTTATAGCTAAATTCATTAGGAATTTTATTTGAATGTTCAATTCTATATGGGAACACAGGTTCAAGTTTTTTCTCATATTTTTCTTGAAGTACACGCATATCAACTATTTCAAGTGATGGCAATACAATAATATATTTTGATGTTGTCATACCAATAACATCTAATCCATCAAGCTTTGCATTTTTATCGAGTTCAAGCACGAATCCACCATAAACAGGATTAAACATAAGTTCCTTGCCAATGTCTTTTATCAATTTAACACCGATTTTATTACCCAGTGACATCTTTGCAATAGCCTCAATAACGCCACCATATGTTAGTGTTGAGCAAGCATTTACAACGCCTTTTTCAATAAGCATTTCTACTTTATCAAAGCACTCTTTAACACTATCAAAACATGGAAGACCATTTTCATCATATTTTGGAGTTATTAATACAACATTGTTGCCTTGACGCTTAAATTCCGGAGAAACTACCTTTGCAGCCTTTGTAACAGAAACTGCAAAAGAACAAAGTGTTGGAGGTACATCAATATCCTCAAATGTGCCACTCATTGAGTCCTTGCCACCAATTGCGCCAATACCTAATTCAATTTGTGCTTTATATGCACCTAGTAGTGCAGATAACGGCTTACCCCAACGAACAGGATTGTTTTGTGTTCTTTCAAAATACTCTTGGAAAGTCAACCAACATTGCTTGTAACTTCCCCCAGTTGCAACTACTTTAGAAACTGATTCAATAACTGCATACATTGCGCCATGATAAGGACTTTGCTCACTGATATATGGATTAAATCCCCATCCCATTACAGAACAAGTTTGTGTTTCGCCATGTAGCACAGGAATTTTTGCAACCATTGCTTGTGTTGGAGTTAATTGATTTTCACCACCAAATGGCATTAATACAGAACCACTACCAATAGTTGAGTCAAAACGCTCTGACAAGCCTTTTTGTGAACATATATTTATATCGCTTAGATGCTTAACAATGTTATCTGGGTTAACTTCAATATTATGAACAGGTTTTACACTTGCATTAGCAATTTCAATATCTGTATGTTTTACTGCACCATTTGAATTTAAAAATTCACGTGAAAGGTCAACGATTTTGTTACCGTTCCATTCCATTGAAAGTCTTGGTTGTTCAGTTACAGTTGCAACTAATGTTGCTTCAATATTTTCATCTTGTGCAAGTGAAATAAATTTATCCATATCAGTTTTTCTGATTACACATGCCATTCTCTCTTGTGATTCAGAAATTGCAAGCTCTGTTCCATCAAGTCCATTGTATTTTTTAGGTACTGCATCAAGGTTAATATGCAATCCGTCTGCAAGTTCACCAATCGCAACAGAAACACCACCAGCGCCGAAGTCATTACAACGTCTTATTAAACTTGTAACTTCACTGTTTCTAAATAAACGTTGGATTTTTCTTTCCTCTGGAGCATTTCCCTTTTGCACCTCTGCGCCACAGCTTTCAAGTGACTCTAGTGTATGTGATTTAGATGAGCCTGTTGCCCCTCCACAGCCGTCACGGCCGGTTTTACCACCTAGTAGTATTACAACGTCACCTGCGTCAGGAACCTCACGTATAACGTTTTTAGCAGGCGCTGCGCCCATTACTGCACCAATCTCCATACGTTTTGCAACATATCCATTATGATAAATCTCATTTACCTGTCCTGTTGCTAGTCCGATTTGGTTACCATATGAGCTGTATCCAGCCGCTGCACCAGTAACTATTTTCTTTTGAGGAAGTTTTCCACTAATAGTATCTTCAATATTAACAAGTGGATTTGATGCACCTGTAACACGCATTGCTTGGTATACATAAGAACGGCCTGATAGTGGGTCACGAATTGCACCACCAAGACAAGTAGCAGCTCCACCAAACGGCTCAATTTCAGTTGGATGATTATGAGTTTCATTTTTAAACATCAATAACCAATCTTCTTCAATGCCATCAACATCTACTTTTATCTTTACTGAACATGCATTGATTTCTTCAGACTCATCAAGGTCGGTTAGTATGCCATCCTTTTTAAGTTTTTTAGCACCAATTACGGCTAAATCCATAAGAGTAATAGGCTTGTCTTTTCTACCTTTATAAAGCACTTCACGAGTTTTAACATATTCATCAAAAGTTTGTTTTATATAGTCATTGTTGATTTTTACATTATCAATATTGGTAGAGAAAGTAGTGTGTCTACAATGGTCTGACCAATATGTATCAATCATTTTAATTTCAGTGATTGTAGGGTCACGTTTTTCTGTATCCTTAAAATAGCTTTGACAGAAAATAATATCATCTAAATCCATTGCAAGTGAATATTCATTTATAAATTCAGCTAATCCTTTATTATCAAGTTTAATAAAGCCATCAAGTGTTTTTACAGTTGTTTTCACTTCATAGTTCATATCAAGTGTTTTTACAATTTCAAGAGACGCTTCACGACTTTCAACTGGGTTAATCAAATATGCTTTTAATTGTTCGAATTGAGCATCATCAAGCTCGCCACTTACTACAAATACTCTTGCATTTTTTACAACTGGTCTATCGCCTTGTACTAATATTTGTATACATTGTGCGCATGAATCTGCACGTTGGTCAAACTGACCTGGAAGATATTCAATTGCAAAAATACGCTCATCTTGTTCTAAATTAGGGCAATCAAAATAAATATCATCAATGCTTGGTTCTGAAAAAACAGTTGCCTTTGCTTTATTAAAAGTATCTTCTGACACACCTTCAACATCATAACGATTAATCACTCTGATTTTTGTGATGTTTTCTAATTGTAGTGAAGTTTTAACGTCATTTAGAATGCTATGTGCCTCTACTGCAAAGGGCTGTTTTTTTTCTACATAAATACGATATACTGGCATTTGGTACACTCCTATATATTATTCAAACTTAAACGCTAAGCGTTTTCGTAACACATTAGATTTGTGTTGCGATTATTTATGTTCACGTGTCACCATAACACGTTAAATGAGCAAATATAAATGCATTTTACCTAAAGTATTTCGCCGATACAATAATCATTCTCAATACTGATTATTGTAACCTTTTTAATTTCACCGCTAATATCAATTTTGCTTTCCGCAACCACCTTTGTATAATTCTTTGTATACCCCTCATATTTATTATCACTATGAGAAGTTTCAAACAATACCTCTTGAATTGTATTTAGTTGTAATTTAAGAAAATTAAGATGAGTTTTATTTGTTTCTTCTATCATAATTTTACTGCGTTTATCTTTTGTTTTTTTGTCAAGCTGGTCAGGCATGGTTGCAGCTCTTGTTCCCTCTCTTATTGAGTAAGCAAAAACATGGGATTTTGCAAATTGAACTTTCTTTGCAAATTCAACAGATTTACTAAACTCTTCATCCGTTTCACCTGCAAACCCAACCATTATATCTGTTGTAATTGAAGGATTTTCAAATCCATCTCTTATTTTTTTTACAATATCATAATATTCATCGCCATTATAATGACGATTCATCCGCTTTAGTGTTTCATCGCATCCACTTTGTAAGGATAAATGAAATTGGTCACAAAACTTATCAATTTTACTCATTCTCTTTATGTCATCATCAGTCAAAAGTTCTGGCTCAAGTGAGCCTAATCTTACTCTTTTTACTCCATCAATTGAGGCTACAAGCTCGATTGCATCAATAAGCCTTGTATCTTTCATTTCCTTTCCATATGAGCTTAAATTGATACCAACTAAAACAATTTCTTTATAGCCGTTACTAACTAACTCACAAACTTCTGATTTTATATCCTCAAGTTCTTTAGAACGAATTGGCCCTCTTGCCTTTGGGATTATGCAATAACTACAATAACGGTCGCATCCATCCTCAATTTTCAAAAATGCACGTGTACGTTCTAGCAGTTTCCCTGCCTTCATGGGCTCAAACTTTTCGCCCTTTCTATGTGGGGTAATATCCACTATTCGTTCTCTTGTAACCAATGCAGTTTTTACGTTTTTAAGTAATGCACTGCGATTATATGAACCTTGTATAATATCAGCTTCGGGAATAATACTCGCCTCATCCGGAAATGCTTGCGGAAAACAACCTGTGAGCGCAATAATTGCATTAGGATTTGTGCGTCTTAATCTCCTTATTGTCTGCTTTGTCTTTTTATCCCCAGAAGCAGTTACAGTACAAGAATTAATTACATAAACTTCTGCTTCGTCTTCTATATCTACTATATCAAATCCGTCATTTGCAAACTGGTTTTCCATAATCTCAGTTTCGTATTGATTAACCTTACATCCTAAGGTATAAAATCCTATTCTCATTTATTCACCATTTTCAATTTAATTTGTTATACTATTAATAAATAATTCAAAAATTAATAATATTGAATTTACTTATATTATAATGAATTTTGTAATATTTGATATGTCTACACTTATATTATAATAGATTTTAATTAAATTTACAATTAGCAGTTGACTAAAAAGTAAACACCTGTTATATTTAAAATATGGTAATGTAACATAAAAACATTTTGGAGGGAACTAATATGAAATCAGTAACAATCAAACTTAGCACTATTTCTGATGTAAAATTATTTGTTAACACTGTAGCAAAATACGATTTTGATGTTGATTTAATCTCTGGTAGGTATGCTATCGATGCAAAATCAATTATGGGCATATTCAGCCTTGATATTTCACAACCTATAAGACTTGATGCTCACACTGATAATGCAGATGCATTTATTGAGGAAATCAAACCTTTTATCGTTGACTAGTACACCGTACTCATAAACATTCCCCACTTACCGCAAGGTTTGTGGGGATTTTATTTTCTGATATATTACATTTAATACTATATTGTATATTATATATCTATACTGTTTTATATAATAAATAAAACAATTTAAAAAAGGATTGCCATTGGCAACCCTTTTTTTATTATATTATTCAGTAAAACCAGACTCAACAAGTTTTACAAGACTATCAACTGCTGATTGCTCATCAACACCATCTGCAATAATTTTAATATCAGTTCCGCCAACAATACCTAGTGACAATACACCTAAAAGACTTTTTGCGTTTACTCTGCGCTCTTCTTTTTCAACCCAAATTGATGCTTTGAATTCATTAGCTTTTTGTATAAAAAATGTTGCAGGACGTGCATGCAAACCTACTTGATTTTGAACTTTTACCTCTTTAAC
>DAMDCT010000087.1:9904-10760 GCA_032091455.1 Oscillospiraceae bacterium
TACATTTAAAGCTCTCCCTTTCTCTTTTTCACATATTACTGTAATTTCATTATAGCATATAAAAAAGCTTCGTCAACGTAAAAACCAAAGTTTAATACAAAATACTAATAATTTCTGCTTTTTGGCAGTTAATCGCATTAAGCCAGCCTTTTACTTGTGCAACATTCACATAAAACTTTCAACATAATAATCACTATTAACATCAATAAAATTTTACATTTTATTAATTTCTTGCATAAGCTTTTTATCAAGCTTTGTTAGTGTATACTTTTTTAACATGTCGGGACGTTTTTGTAATGTTCTTTGCAAACGCTTTTTTTGTCGCCACTCATTTATGTTCTTATGGTGACCTGATAAAAGCACTGGTGGTACTGTTTTATCAAGCCACACTTCTGGCCTTGTATATTGTGGATACTCTAAAAGTCCATTAAAATGGCTTTCTTCCTCATAACATTCCTCAGATGAAAGAACGCCCTCACACAATCTTGCAACTGAATCACACAAAACTAGTGCAGGAAGTTCCCCACCAGTTAGCACATAGTCACCAATTGAAATTTCTTCATCCACAATTTCTTCAATTACTCGCTCGTCTACTCCCTCATAATGCCCGCATATCAACAAAATGTTATCAAGCTTTGATAGCTCAACGCATCTTTGCTCTGTAAGTACATTCCCTTGTGGGGACATATATATTACATGTGGTTTGTTTTTAACTTTATCACAAACATCAAGATAACACTTATATATTGGGTCAGCCTGCATTATCATTCCCTTGCCACCACCATAAGAATAGTCATCTACTCTACGGTGTTTATCCTGTGTATAGTCACGTATGTTGTGACAGCAAAATTCTATC
>DAMDCT010000088.1:0-10359 GCA_032091455.1 Oscillospiraceae bacterium
GATTGCTTAACAGGATTGACCTTATATATCCCTGCTACAAGAGTTTGTATTGTCCCTTTCAGGCTATCTGATTGTATTCTATACTTACTAGATAATGAAGCATTAAGTGCTGTTGTTTCTTTAACATCTACGATAAACCGTTGGGTATCAATGTCAACTTCTTCGCCGTATGTTTTGCTAATATCATAAAGTTTTTGTTCAGTGAGAACATTGCTTTTTTTAATTATTGTTGTAATATACATAGCATTAAAGTTCACGTATCGTCCTAATTTGTTCCATGTCTTTTCATCAGCAACTAGTTGTGAGTTCTTTGATTGACCAAAAATCATTACTTGATTAGTAACATTATGATTATGTACATTTACAACACAATTTAGATAATTTAACCAATTTGATTTTACATCATTTAGGCACTGGTTGTAAATAGGCAAAAGCTTTTCACTCATATTAATTATTTGTGGTTTTGATTTACTAGCTGTTTTTAATGGTTGATTATCAAACATTTGAAGTTGTTCAACCTTTGGCTTTAACTGCTGTGAATTATGGTATCGACCTTCATCAACTAATTTAACAATGTAGTCTGCAACTTGAACCCACGTTAAATTAACGTTGTGTGTTTGTTCATTGTCATCAACCCAGTCAAAACGAATTCCTTTACTATCATGATCTACAAACTCCATCCCCCTTATAACTCCACTGTGTCCTCCAGTTCCATATTCATTTTTTAGAAACTGTGCAAACGCTAAACCTGTTGGATTGGTAAGTGCAAATTCATAAATTCGGTCTTTCCCATCTTCAAATCCACTACCACTGAGAAGTTCAGTTTCAATAAGATGTTGTTCATGACTGTTTATAGAAGTTATATACTCGCTTGTTTTTTGCTGTTCCATTGTGTTTCTCCTTGCTGTTTAAAATATATAAAAAGCGTACACATGAAATTATGTGTACGCTTTTCTACTATTTATCGCCTTGTCCGTTTTCCTTATAGAACTCTAGTGCTTCAACTATGTATTCTTCATATTTATCAACGGCTAGGGAAGTTGGCATATATTCTTTTATCTTTTTTATTTTAAGTTTAACATCCTTAACCTTTTTTTCTTTAACTTCAAATACAGCACCTGAAAGAATAAGGCGAGCAGTATCGGAATTTAGCTTGTTTTCTCGTGAGTATTCCTTTAGCTTTTCAGCCTTTTTCATATCCACTTTGTAGTCTGATGTATCAAGTACATTAACAACATCTTGCTGTTCAATTTCTTTTAAGAAAGACAAATCGACAGCAGGACTAATAGCAATTGCACCTTCATCCACTAAATCAAGTAAAGGAATAATAAGGTTTGTTAGTCTGATATAATATCTTATACTTCTATCCGACATATTGGTCTTTTCACTTAATTTTTCTCCTGCTGTTGACTTTTGGCAAACTGTTCCACAAGTTGAAACTTCACTTTCTATTTCAGATATTTCTTGTAATATTCCATCTAATTCATCAAACAAATCGTTACGTTTGCCTTGGCTTTTAAGTGCTTCATATTCAAGCTTTAAAGCCTTTGCAATCTCCGATGGTAACATATCAGCAAAGCCTCGTTGCTTATTACTCTCAACTACAATTAGCACTGCTGTGTTGTCATCAACGTTCTTTATAATACATGGTGCATCATATAAGTCAGCTCGCTCTGCTGCAATCTTCCTATGATGTCCTGCTAGTATCTCATACGAGCCTTTTACCTCAGGATGAACACGTACAATTAATGGTACAAGTATTCCTTGTTCTTTTATGCTTTCAATTAATTCATTAAGACGTTCGCCCTCTCTTATTTTGAAAGGGTGGTCTTTAAACGGAATGAGCTTACTTAGTGGTATCGTATCTATTGCAGCATCGGCTTTATCAAATATTTCTTTAGTTGATTTAAAGTTGCTCCTATCAATTATATCATTGGACTTAGGTTGACCTTCAACAGCTTGTTCTAACCCTTTTAGAAACTCTTTATTAAATTTATTAGCCATTGTTGTTCTCTCCTAACTGTATATATTCATCTACAAAGTTTGCATAAGCTTGAACTCCTTTGCCACCTTTGTCATATTCATATATGTTTTTACCAACATTGCATTCTGCAATCTTTGTGCTTATTGGAATTGATGAAAAAATATGTATATCGTTATTGAATATTTCTTTTACAGCTTCTATAAATTCTCTTGCAATACTGGTTCGACAATCAACTTTTGTTGGAAGTATTCCTGCTATTTTTAAATTTGGATTCTTACGTCTTTTTATTTTTGCTATTTCATCAAAAAGCAACTGAATACCTTTAGTTGAAAAATATTGAGGTTCGGAGGGTACAATTAATTCATCAGCTACTATTACGGCATTCTCTGTAAGACTTCCCAAAGACGGTCTACAATCTATTATAATATAATCATAGTTTGATTTTATAGGCTGTAGTAATGTATCAAGGGTGTACTCGCCATCACTGAATGCGGATAACATTTTATCTAGATTTTCTAAATCTGTATTACCTACAAAATATTCAACTCCATACATTGTATTGATATATTCGTTATACTCGATTTTATTGCTTTGTTCCTGAATAATATTCATCATGGCTTTTGCGATGGTGTTTTCATGTTCATCAGGGAAGTTAACACCTAAACTCATACTTAAATTACCTTGTGGGTCTAAGTCAATTAATAACACCTTATATCCTTTGTTTGCAAGCCCAATGCCTAATGCGTTAGTGGTAGTTGTCTTTGCAACTCCACCTTTTTGATTTACGATAGCAATTACTTTACTCATGGCTTTCAATCTCCTTTAATTTTAGGTCTACATAAACACGAACAAATGAGCTGTTGCGGTCTTTATTTTGGTTGGATACCTTTATGACATCAAAACATTTGGTAAGGTCTTGTGTTGCCTGTGTGACTTCTGAGGGATAACCTGTTATTCTAGCTTTTATCATTTTGTAAACGCTCCTTCTTTTTAGGACACCATACAGGTGAGGATTTAATTGTTATTTGGGTTGAACCACGAACACAACGGAATATCATTATGTTACCCACATCCTGAACAGTGATAGGGTTTGTACAATAATATCTACTTGCACTCCCATTATAGTTTTCAAGTTTACAGTGAGAGCACTCAACGCACTTGATTTTACGTTTTATCATTCGTATTCTCCTCATTCCATAAATTCGTTAATTTTTTCAATAAGCTTTTTATGTTCAGCGTTACCGGCAAACTGTATGGTATCAGTTATAATTTCTTGCTTAATTTCCTTTTTGTATTGTTCATTTGCTATATAATCATATTCAAGCGTTTCATAATCATAATACTTTGAGCTTAGACCGTCACCATCGAGTGACATATTAACATAAATATCACCTTCACCATAAGTATTGAAAGGAACAATCCACATAGTAATATACAATTCTCCTAGTAAAAGTTCATACCCATTCGTTAGGTATGGAGTAATCTGCTTTTTTGTTCCAAACAATCTCAAACATAATTCCTCTGCCTTTTTCTTTGTAAATTTCTTCTGTTTGTTCATTTTTAACACTCCTTCATATCGTGCTGTACACGTTGAGAATAATATGTATCCATGGTTTGTGGTGCGTTATATAGCGAGGTCATTAAATACGATTTGATATTTTTAATTTTAGTTGTGTTTTCAGACAAACATAAACAGACATAGCCGATATGCTCATAATTCAATTTTAAGAACTGGCTTTTAACAACTGACTGCTGTTTGTCTTGCCTACCCACTCGAACGGTAGGGGAGGTACTACAAATAACATCAACCATAACTGATATTATATTGTCTATATACTCAACCTCGCCTTTGGTTTGCTTGCATATGTCATACTCAATATTTTCTTTTACGATTTCTAATACTTCATCACGATTATCTATCTCATCAATCGTATCTATCATTTCATCGTTTTTATGCTCCTGTGGAATGATTGATTGATAATCAGTATCACTAGAATCAGTATAACTAAGATTAGTATTACTAGGGGAAAAATCTTTACCTTCTTGAAAGCAATTTTCTTTCTGTCCAGAGGGAAAATTATTTTCTGTAGGGAGTGTAAAATTCTTTCCTTCCGGAGTGTAAAATTCTTTCACTCCTTGAGTTTGCTGGGTTTGTTGGTCAAAATAGTTTAAATAAATGAAGTTCGGCTTATTAAATCCATTTCTTTTTTCATCCATCAGATTGAATTTTTTTAATTGTTCAACTGATTTCCGCAAGGTAGGTGGTGTGCAACCAAGCATATCACATAAGTCTTCTCGAGTATAAATTAGATAAACTTCATTATTTTCATTTACCCAGTTGTTTTTAATACTCAACTCATGTCTATCTCTTAAAAGTGAGTATAGAACCTTTGCATCATTTGATAAACTGCTTTTTAACTCGCCCTCAAACAAGAACTTTGGCATTTGATAAAATCGGTTTGAGGTTACATCTGATAGGGTATAACGTTTAAACATAATTTTCGCTCCTTAAAATTTGTTAATACAATGGGGACGATTGGTCGCAAGCTGGTTGCCTGATGGTAATAGCTTTTTTATCATTTTTTCAACTCCTTTAAGGTTTATTGAATATAAAAAAAGAAGTGCAGTATAAAACTGTACTTCTTAATTGGGTTATATTTATATATCGATAATATCATCTATAGCTTTTGCCATTTTATCTCTCATCTGCTTAAAGATATGTGTGTATATATTACCAGTCATTGTAACGTCACTATGTCCTAAATACTCTGAAATATCTTTAAGAGAATATCCTAAAGAATGAAGAATACTAGCACAGCTGTGTCTTAAATCGTGTAGCCTAAACTTGCTAATGTTGTTTTCTTTAATTATTCTAGCAAATTTTATTGACAACGAACTAGGCTTTATAAGCTTGCCATTTTTTCGTACGCACACATAGTTACAATAATCTTTACAATAATTCTTATTATTAATACTTTTAAGCTCCAGCTGATGTTGTTGTTCCATATATAAGTATGCTAATAGTTTGCTTGGGATTTTTAAAATTCTATTACTTGTTTTATTTTTCATTTTATCATAAAAAACTAAATCTGAGTTTCCATCTCCCATATGAGCTTCTACTACCTTGTGATTTATAGTCATTGTCTTGTTTTCAAAATCTATACTACTCCATTTTAGTCCTAAAACTTCACTTCTTCTTAACCCCATTAATGCACAAATAAAAACAGGAGTGAAAATATCAGTATATTTAAAAACTTTCAATAAATTGTTTAATTGCTTTGGCTGCATATAATTAGCATTGTATTTTTCCTTAGGTGGTAATTGAACATAATTTGCTGGATTTTTACTTATCATATTATTTTTCACTGCTTTCTCTAATGATGTATATATATTGGCATGATGTCTTCGTATTGTATTTGAGGATAAACCTTGTTCTCTAAGATATTTATAAAATTCCTCAATATCATTTGATGTAACAGTTTCTAAATATATATTTTTTTCTTTGAAATACGCTATGATTTTTCTACTATTACATTTATATATGTAAAAAGTATTAATCTGCAATCTGTCTTTTTGATTATTAAGCCAATCCTTAAAATAATCACTATACTTTGTGCTTCGGGTTGGAACATTTTGTAATTTGTAGTTCTCAATAATTAATTTTTCTGCTAAGGTTTTCATGTGCTGTAATTGTTCGTATTCTGCCATTGATATTTCCATATTTACTCTCCTAAAAATGTATTATTATCCTTTTTTGTGCCGTGTTTATTGTACTACATGTATAGTTGAAATAAAAGATAAACTAGATTTAGGCTCTAGTATTGAGAGATGTGAGTGTTCAAGTCACTTCGTCCGCACCAAACAAGAAAAGTACCCTTTTGGGGTACTTTTTTTGTTTTATTAAGATGTGTGAAGTGACTGCGAATAGTATTCGCATGGTCACTATTCGTCCGCACCATAGTCCTACAACCCGTAGGATACAAAAAAACTATACTTTTATAACCAAACAAATTTTACCTATTTTATAGCAATAAACTCATTTTGTAAATTAAGCAAATACAATTGAATATTTTAAATTTCTGCAGCCTATTATAAAAAAATTATGCTTTATCCCACTTCAATTCCATCTTTATAAGTCACCTGCTCCTCAAGTTGCCCATTGTAATACCACGCACCAGAACCATGTTTTAATCCGTTTTTAAACCCGCCTTTATATGAATATCCACTTACTCCATTATATTCTCCATAGCCGTTCATAAAACCGTTAGTCCAAATCCCTGTAAGAATATCTCCAATATCCCATTTTGAAGGTACGGCTTCGGTTACAGTAAATTTACCATTCCCATTAGGTTTGTCATTTTTCCAATCACCAGTGTAATTTCCTATTACAGTATATAGATTTGTAGTTATTGTATATGTTTGATTTGATACTTTAATTATAGGTGAAGTTATAGTAATTGTGCAAGAACAAGCTTTATTTCCATCCACTGTTTCAACGGTAACAACTGCTGTTCCTTCTGATTTAGCATTTATTTGCCCATTTGTAACAGATGCCACTGTAGTATTATTTGAGGTCCAATTTACTTGTTTATTTGTTGAATCACTTGGGGATATATTGGCTGTTAAAGTCATTTGTTCGCCAACATTCATTTTACCAGTTGTTTTACTTAGAGAAATTGTTTGTACTGATATATTTGTGTTTTCTGGCTCTTTATTGGTTGTTGTCGAATTAACAGATGTTGAAACGGTAGCAGAAGAAGTATCTTTTGATGAACTACTTTGTGATTCATTTTGTGTTTGATTTTCACTTTTTGAAATGTCATTTTTAGAAGTATTGTTACCCGTTTTATTTGAAGACTGGCTTTGAGTTGCTATATTTGATTCTAATTTGGATGTGCTGCTTTCAGTATCTGTTGCCACAACTTCTTTATTTATTTGCCCAATACTATCGGTGTCGGGGAAGAAAAAATTAGTTTTTGAGAATGCTCCTATAGCAATTACAGTAATAATAACTATAAGACACGCAAAACTAGAGATGGTTAAAAGTTTTTTATTATTACGAATAAATGTCGTAATCTTATTTTTCACATTTAAAATTTTAGATTCTTTTTTCACAGGATTACTTTGTGTTATATTTATAAGCACCTCATTATTAAGATGTAAATCATTCCTTAATTCAACTACACTTTGATAACGATTAACTGCTCTAACACTAAGCATTTTACTTAAAATGGTTTTAAGATTTTCAGATACAGATTGAGGAAATTCTAAATTATCATTATCAATTCTATCCATTGAAGCTTCAGGAATTGATCCTGTCAGACAGTAATATATAGTTGCACCTAAAGCATAAATATCGGACCAAGGTCCTTGTTTCCCTCTTGTTTGGTATTGCTCAATAGGTGCAAACCCTTGTTTTAGTATAATTGAAAGACTTTTAGATTGTTCGCCAAGAACTTGCCTTGCTGCACCAAAGTCAAGTAGCTTAATTTTATTATCTTTTGTTATATATATATTATCAGGGGAAATATCTCGATGTAAAACTCCAACACAGTGTACTATAATCAAAGCATCAATTAATGGTAGTATAATATCCATAACTTGATGTTCAGTGAGCTTTCCGTCATTTTGTAATACATAGGTTTTTAAGTCAATACCATTTAAATATTCCATAACGAAATAAGCAGTGTTGTTTTCATAAAAAAACTCATATACTGAAACAATGTTAGGGTGACCATTAAATTTTGATATTGTCTGCGCTTCCTCATAAAATCTTTCTGAACCCTTTTTAAACGCGTCCTCTTTTTCTCCAAGATAAGTTGAAACAATGGTATCCTGTGGAGCTCGATATATTAAGGTATCTGGTAAATATTCTTTTATTGCAACTTTTTTATTATCTTTACTGTCATAAGACAAATAAGTTACACCAAACCCACCTTTGCCTAGAACTTTACCAATTATATATCTACCTAGTAAAATAGTTCCTATGGGTAGAGCAATGGGATATTGGCTTTCTTGATTCTCATAATACCCACATTCAGGACAGGATAAGTTATCTATATTTATTTCAGAAAAGCAATTGCTACATAAGTTTTTATTGTTAATATTCAGCATATATCTATCACCTTTCTTTATTCACCAGGTTGACCATAGCACAAATTGCTGAGAAATTATCATTATTATTAGTTACACGATGTAAAAGGCGCTTTGTCATAAATTCACACCATTCTTTTGGGGAACTTGATTTTACCAAGTCAAGTTCCATTTCTGTTTCAAAAACATATTCCCAAAATCCATCAGAGCAAAGTAAGAAAGCATCTCCATTTTCAATGGTAATTCCATCGTCAATTGTTTTAATATTAAGATTATCAGTGTCACCTAAAACCTTTAAAAGCTTATTGCGGTCATCATGAAAACGAATTTGTTCCTGAGGAATCTCACCTAAATCAACAGTTAATTGAGATACACTATGGTCTTTTGATTGTATATATAGACAACCATTTTTAAAATAGTAAAGACGACTATCGCCCACATTAAAATACTTAAAATTATTAACTTTGACAAAACCAGCAACAATTGTGGTTCGCATACACTTTTGATGGGCATTAGCATTTTGACACTTAATTATTTCTTTGTTAACATTATTCATAATACCCAACAAATTTTCATCTGATAAACTTAGATTATTATGAGTAGTTTTTAGTATATAATTTACTGCAAGTTGTGATGCTACCTCTCCACAATCATGACCGCCTAAGCCGTCAGCAACAACAAAAACTCCTTCATCATTATCTGTCCAATAACCAAAATAATCCTCGTTATTATCTCTTGCACCTTTATTGGTATAGGAATACACCTGTAGTTTCATAGCCTCACCACCTGAATTCAAAAGTATTCCCCTCATCTCCAAGATAAAATTTATCTGTATTTGAAATCTTAATTGGTGTGTTTGGATTAAGTTTTGTGCCACTTGATAAAAATGTTCCATAAGATGAGCCTAAATCGTTTAAGTATATTGTGGACCCATCAAAAGTAATTTCGCAATGGATACCACTTACTCCAGCTGTATCAAGAGGGAAAACAACGGTGCATCTACTGCTATCACGGCCAATTACAAGTTTATTACCAATATCAAAGCTTTGACCTGCAAAATACCCATTTAGTCCACGTATATATGCTTTAGACGCTAGATTTATTGCTTTAGTATTCATAATCGATTGATTAGTGGATGATTTTGCATTTGAATACGAATGAACTAATTTTTTCTTCTTCAACAATAGAATGATAACAGACACTATAATTACAATAATGACAATTGTACTTAAAATAATATAAATTATCATTTTTGTGGATATTTCCCCCGAAACGGTGTAAGGTATTACATTTCTATCAATATTCCTCATCAACTCATCAATCGCAACTGCATAAGACGCTAAATCTTTTTTGGTCTGTGGATCAGTATAGCCAAATGTATTTACACCCACAACCTCACCTTTAGAATTAACCAGTGGTCCACCAGAATTCCCCTGAGTTATAGTAAGGTCAAGTAGATAAACATCACGGCTGTTTATTCTTGTCTGCTTTTGAATCCCACCTTTTGTAATGGAAATATCGTTTTTATCAAACTTAATAAAGTCATTGCCTATATTTGCAGACCAAGGGTATCCTAAAGCGGCAAAATTGTCATCTAGGTTTATTTTCTTATTTGTACAGAATACCATTGCTCTTCTCTCTGTGGTTGGTTCTGGCAATCTTAAAACGGCTAAATCTTTTTCCGCATTTTTCCAGTATATTTCAGCGTTCATAAATTTATTGGCGGCAGCTGAAAAATAAACCTTTATTGCGTTATTTGTGCCCTTCTCATTCGTTACAACATGGCAATTAGTGGCGATAAACTGGATTGGCTTATCTGGATCACCTATTGCAAATCCAGATCCCCATCCGCTGTCACCATTACTGTCTTGAGAATAAACCATCACTACACTATCTTTGGCATCACTAGGGTTTGCAGCAAAAATAGGAACTGAAAATACTGATACCATCATACAAATTGCAAAAAATAAACTGATTACTTTTTTAAACATAATTATGACCAATCCTTTCATATAACTGTGAGTTTTGTGTGACTTAGCAGAGCAAAACTCTCGTAATACTCTACGCTGCGTAATAACATGATTTGTTTGAAAAATGTATTTTAATCTTTAACATTTATTCAAATTTAAGTACAATTAATGTTAAATTATCTTGTCTAACAATATTGTTATTAAGCACAGTTTGTGCTATTTTTTCACTTGCCCGTTGAGGTTCATTTTGTTTAACCATTTCAATTATTTCAGAGTCATTTATACCATTATAGATACCATCAGAACATAAAA
>DAMDCT010000088.1:10369-10607 GCA_032091455.1 Oscillospiraceae bacterium
TTATTAATTGAAAAGCCTTTTATATTGCAGTCTATAAGTGGAAGTTTTTCATTTCCTATATAGCTTGTTAGGCTGTCTTTTTGCAAATCAGATTTTATTTCTTTAATAGTCAAATCACCATTTATATTACTAGACAAAAGCTGATTATAATAATCATGGTCTTCATTAATTTGGTATAAAAAATTGTTTCTTACTAGGTAAAGCCTGCTATCGCCAACACAAATCCAATACATTTTGG
>DAMDCT010000089.1:0-5864 GCA_032091455.1 Oscillospiraceae bacterium
AAAGGTGCAGAAGTTAATATACTGAACAAACATGGCGATATTGATTTGGAAGCGGAAACATTGAATAATTTGAATTGGATAGTGGCTTCATTTCATCAACCAGCATGTGACGTAATGTCAATTGATGATAATACAAATGCATATATTAACCTTGCTAAGAATAATAAAGTTGATGTAATAGGGCATAGTGGACACCCTGGTCATGTATATGATTATGAAAAAGTGATTAAATCATTTAAGGAATATAACAAGCTTGTAGAAATTAATCAAAATTCATTTTTAGTACGAAAAGAAGCACTTAAAAACTGTGCCGAAATAGCTAATCTTTGTAAAAAGTATGAAGTGAAAGTTATAGTCAATTCGGATGCTCATTTTGCTTACAATATTGGGCAAGTTGATGACGCTCTAAGACTATTAGAAGAAATAAATTTCCCTGAAAAATTAATTGTAAACACAAATGAAAAGAGATTTGAAGAGTATTTGAATAATCGATAGTATTTACTTTTTAATATAGTTTTGCAAGGAAAGTTTAACGATTTTCTTACAATAATAAATTTCAAGAAACGGGGATTATTATGAGAGTATTAATGTTTGACATCGACACATTAAGAAGTGATCACTTAGGCTGTTATGGCTATAAGAGAAACACTTCACCTCAAATTGATCAAATTGCAAGTGAGGGAGTTTTATTTGACAATTACTATTGCCCAAACGCACCATGCTTACCATCTAGAGCTTCACTTATTACAGGTCAATATGGAATAAGAACTGGTGTAGTTGGACATGGTGGAACTGCCGCTGATTTAAGATTGCAAGGTACGGACCGCCATTTTACAGATGATTTTTCTGAAAATGGACTATTTATGCAATTTCGCCGTGCAGGAATGCATGCTGTAACTTTTAGCACATTTGCCGAGCGCCACTCTTCATGGTGGTTTAATGCAGGGTTTAATGAATGTTATAACGTAGGTGGACGTGGTGGTGAATCAGCAGAAATGATTACCCCACATGTGCTTAACTGGATTGAAAATAATGGTGAGAAAGATAACTGGTTTATGCATGTCCACTATTGGGATCCACATACACCATATAGAGCTCCAGCAGAGTTTGGCAACCCATTTAAAAATGAACCATTATCTGATGACTGGATAACACCTGAAATATTTGATGAACACTTATTACATATTGGCCCTCATGGAGCAAATGAGATAGGCATGTGGACTGACGAACCGAATGCAAAATTCCCTCGCCACCCTGGAAAGATAACCACGATGGAAGAAATGAAGGAATTCATGGATAATTATGATTGTGGTATAAAGTACACTGATGATAATATAAAAATGATAATAGATTTATTAAAGCAAAAAGGACTATATGGAGATGATTTAGTTATTATTATCACTTCAGATCACGGTGAAAACATGGGCGAATTAGGCTTGTATGGTGAACACGCAACTGCAGATGAGCCAACATGTCATATACCAATGATAATTAAGTGGCCTAATGGAAAGAAAGGCTTTGTAGCGGAAGGGTTCCATGATAATGTAGACTTGTTGCCTACTGTTAAAGAGTTGCTTGGTACGCCTACTTTTGGCAAGCATTATAAATATGATGGAAAGAGTTATGCAAAGACTATTTTAGATGGTGAGGATTGTTCAAAACCTGCAGCTATCTTGACTCAGTGTTGCCACGTTTGTCAAAGAAGTGCACGTTTTGATGATTATGTATACATTAGAACATATCACGGCGGCTATCATCTATTTGAAAAAGAAATGCTATTCAATGTTAAAACTGATCCACATCAGTTAAATAACCTAGCACAGGATAATCCAGATTTATGTGCAAAAGGTGCAAAACTTATTCTTGATTGGGTAGATGAAATGATGGCAAAATCAGACTACAGTATTGATCCATTATGGACAGTTATGAGAGAAGGTGGACCAGAACACGCAAGAGGAAACCTTGAGTCTTATATTAAACGTCTTACTGGAACACGCCGTGAATATGGAGTGGAGCTTTTAAGAAAAATGTATCCAAACGGATAATTTAAATTACAACGCAGTTATTATTTTTAACTGGATATAAAGCATACAGCACATTAATGTAATGGTTGAATTTAACACTAATGTGCTGTATAATTATGGTTAGATTTACTAGCGAAATCATATAGCTTTTAGTAATAACATTTCTTCATCGTTCTCTAAAACTATATTATTAAAACCTTTTTTAAGGTACAATTTTACGGCAAGAGTATTCGCTTTATCGACTTTTATTGTCATTTCGAAAAAACCGATTTGTTTCGCATAAGCACAAATATAATCTATCAATAACGTACCTATTCCTCTATTTTGATAACTAATATTCACGCTCAAATATGATAAATAGGCTCTTTTAGTGGGAATTGTTCGATTACAATCCCCATTGTTTAATACAAGTGATGCTCCACCTAAATATTTGTGGTCATTTGAATAAACGAACATTTTACGACTACCGTTTTCTATTTGGTTTCTTAATTTTTCGTGCTTTCCGTCAATATTCCAAAAACTATAGCATTGGTCAATATTATCGAAATCTAATTCTTTAATTTCATAATCTTTCATAGTTCCTACCCCAAGTACTCTAACTGTTCAACTGTCCAATCCTTCAACACAACAACCATTTTACTTGCGATTTTCTTTGCGCCATTTAAATCATGTTCACGATAGTTGCCACATTCAATTGCAGTAGTACCAGGTATTGCATCATTATACTTCGATATAAAGTCCATGACCTCTCTTACAAGAGTGATCGAGTCAACAGGTGATAGGTCACGAACTAAAAAGTAAAACCCAGTGCGACAGCCCATAGGACCAACATATATTATGCTTTTTTCAAACTTGCTATTACGTGCATAAGTAGCAAAAAGATGTTCAAATGTGTGCATTGCCGCATTTTCAAGGAAAGTACCGCCGTTAGGTCTTACCATTCTAATATCATAAGTTGTTATATCCCCGTCAATGCGTGATGTATACATTCCCTCCACTAGTTTGTTGTGGTCAACGCAAAAGCTAGCAATTCTTTTCATAGTATTTTTCCCTTTCGTTTTGTGCAAATTAAATTAAAAAAGATTGTTTTAAAGAATCAATAATCCCTTTTGCCGATTTTTCTTTTACTTCAATAAAGTTTATTGGTTCTGATATATTCTCAAGATAGTGTGCATCTGAATTGAATATTTTATTTCCACTAAAGTTTATTTCACTTTGTGGATTTTTAACCTCAATGCAACTAAAATTATAATCATTTGGAATAAAGCCAAGATTTGAAATAATAGAGTTGGAATTTTTGTCAACGTGTGCTGGAATAGCAATGCCATTGTATTGCATAACTATTTTCAATAGTTTATCAATGCTAATTGTAAGCGCATTGATTAATAGTTTTGTTTCATTACCGATAATACAGTCGTTTTCATCAACAACAAGCTGTCTACCAAAGACAGCTTCGTTGTTTTGTATAGGGGGTAGAAACTCATATATTTGAGTACCAAAATTCACTGCGTCGTCAAGTGTGTAGAAAAAGCAAAGCATATGAACTTCTTCACTTGTACATACTTCAACAGCAGGTACTACAATGATACCTTTGTCATGTGCTACATTAAATATTGCAGGTAGATTTAAGCACGAGTTATGGTCACTTACAGCTATTGTATCAAGTCCAAGTAATATTGCCATATTAACAATATTGTTTGGCGTCATTTCATTGTCACCACAAGGGGATAGACAAGAATGTATATGAAGGTCATAGCTTAGTAGCATGATAATAGCTCCTTGTATAATTAATATCCTATTTTATAAAGTCAGAACTCAATAGCATTGCAATTTCATAGGTTGGAAGTTCACTTGATATTACACATATATTTTGCTCTCTAGCTTTTGCCATACCGTTAGTGTCAAGTGTCATTCCCTCTGAAAGAATAATGCAAGTAACATCACTTAAAACGGCAACCGCAATTGAATTTACATTACCCATAACTGTAATCCATGCATCATTCATTTTTGCACGACCCATTACAATGCTCAATAAATCACAGCAATAAACGCCTTCAATTTGTCGCTTTTTGCCATCGCCTAAGTTTAAAATATTAAAGCCATGTTTATTCGCAAATTCCACTGTTGTCATAATGTTACTCCTTTTCATTTTTTAAATAATCGGGTATGTACAAATCAAGCATTTGTATTCTATCAATGAGAGATGAGATATTTTCCCTGAATTTATATATACACTCATCTGTTTTAGCTATGCCACGAACAACGTCTTCAGCAAGTGCTCGACAACTAGGTGAACCACATGCCCCACAGTCAAGTCCAGGCAGAGTTTCTTCAATAAGTTTTAATTCATTTAGCTTTTCCATAGCTATTTCAAAATCTTCATCTAATTTCAATATAGGCGCATATTCAATTGGGCAATCCCACTCAATTGTGTCACTAATTGAAGATATGTGATTTAAAGAAATAGGTAAGTATTTTCTTAATCGTTTAAGTTTAGTTTTAGCAATATAAGGATTTTCAACTGTCATAACGCCACCAATACAACCCGCATTACAAGCATTAAGTTCAATAAAATCAACGTTTTCAAGTTTTTCATCCTCTAAATCTTCTAAAACTCTAATTACGTTTTCAATACCATCTGCTGCAAGATAATTATCATTTAAAAGAGCAGAAGCTTCTCCAGAACTGCTTGCCCATGAAACACCTATTTTTCCTGATTGAGCTGTAACTTTTCTTTCACCATCTATTTTCATATATTTTAAAAGTTTTGGATAAACGTCACTTATTGCTACAACTGCGGAAATTTCACTCTTTGAAATGCCAAGAGGCATTTTAGATGCAGTAACCTTAGCTGGACATGGGGAGATAAATATTGTTCCGATATCGTCAGGGTCTAGCCCTGTTTCCTGTACAGCTTGAGCTTTTGCAAGTCTTGCGGCAACTTCCACAGGCGCATTAAGTGGAAGTATATGATCTATTAGTCCAGGGAAACGCACACGAATTAGACGTGTAACAGCAGGACAAGCAGAGCTGATAACAGGTTTAAGAATTCCTTCTTGAGCCATGTATTTTCTAGTTGCATCAGATACAATTTCGGCCGCCTTAGCAACCTCAAAAACACTGTCAAATCCTAAATCTATTAAAGCATTTAATACAATCTCTACATCCTCAAGATTATTAAATTGTGAGTATAGTGCAGGAGCAGGAAGAGCAATTGTATATTTGTATTTGTTAAGTACATCAAGTGAGTCATAAATCGCTTTTTTTGCATGATGCGGACAAACCCTTATACATTCTCCGCAACCAATGCAGCGTTCTGTTATAATAGTTGCTTTTTTGTTTCTAACACGTATTGCCTCTGTGGGGCATCGTTTGATACAGTTTGTACATCCCATGCATTTATCTGTATCAAGTGTGACAGAATGGAAAAAGGTATTCAAAGCAAGTCCTCCATTTATCTATGTATTTAAGCATTTATTTTAACTAACATTTTTACAGTAGTTCCAACGTTAACAGTTGATTCAATTTCCATTTCATCACTGTTTTTTTTCATGTTTGATAGACCCATACCAGCACCAAATCCAAGGGAACGGACTTCGTCAGGAGCAGTAGAGTATCCCTCTTGCATTGCAAGTTCAATATTTTCAATGCCTTTGCCCTTATCCATCAGTACCATACTAATTGTATCTGATCCAATTTCAACATCAATAGTACCACCGTTTGCATGTATGACCATATTTATTTCGCCTTCATAAAGAGCTATAGCTACTTTTCTAATAACATTAGGGTCTACTCCAAGCTGCCTCAGTGTTTTTTTCACAGATGCCGACGCCTCTCCTG
>DAMDCT010000089.1:5882-8633 GCA_032091455.1 Oscillospiraceae bacterium
CTTATTCATAGTAGCAAATTTCCTCCTCTAAGTCCATTTTCCCATAAAAGTCCGCAAGCCGTAAACATTCTATGCTGTGTGGACATTAGTGCAATTCCACGTTCGTTTGCAAGATCAATCATATCTTTATCTGGTTTCTTGCCTCTTACAAATACAACACAAAGCATATCCATCATATCAGCAGTTCGAACTACTTGTGAGTTTACAAGACCCGTTAAAAGGATAGATTGATCTTTTACATAAGCTAAAACGTCACTCATCATATCTGAGCCACATGCAGTATGCACCTCTTTTTCTAAATGGTCATGTCCAGCAATAATTTCACAATCTAGTATAACGCTAATGTCGTTTACAGTCATATTAAATCCCCCTGAATTTTAGTTTTATTAGTTAATTATTGAAAAAATTATAATTCTATATTTATATATTAATATTATACCATTATCTAAATTAAAATAGCAATATATAATGAATAATTGTATGATATTTCATTTAATATACACAAAAAATTTTCACAACTTTATATTAATCAACATATAGCTTTTTGTCAAATTAAGTGTTATAATATCAGTTGTATGTAATCATTGTGAAAATTTAAACAATAATAATGTGCTCATTATTGCAATATTACAATGTAATACAAGTAACTGATTAAAAAAATAAGGAGGTCTTTGCATGGCTAAAGACATGGGGACAATACCCTTTAACGGGACTCCCGAAGAACAAAAAAAGCTTGAAACGATTATTGTTGCGCAAAATGGTGATAAAAGCTCATTAATGACTGTTTTACAACAAGCTCAAGAAATTTATGGCTATCTTCCTATAGAGGTTCAAACTATTATTGCATTAGGACTTGATATTCCATTAGAAGAGGTATATGGTGTTGTGACATTCTACTCACAATTTTCTTTATATCCAAAGGGAGAATACAAAATTAGCGTGTGCTTAGGTACTGCTTGCTATGTTAAGGGTTCTGGCGACGTGTTCGACAAAATAGCTAGAATTCTAAATATCAAAAGTGGTGAATGTTCAGCTGATGGAAAATTCTCATTAGATGCTTGTCGTTGCATCGGTGCTTGTGGTCTTGCACCAGTTTTAACTGTTAATGATGAGGTTTACGGAAAAGTTACAGTTGACGATGTTGACACAATACTTGCAAAGTATAATGCATAATTTATGCAAGAACTATCATTAAACATACTTGATATTACTCAAAATTCTGTCAAAGCAAATGCGACTCTTATTAAAATTATAATTGTAAAGACAACTACAAACAAAATGCTATCGATTATAATTGAAGATAATGGGTGCGGAATGTCAAAAGAACAGCTAGAGCAAGTTGTAGATCCGTTTTTTACAACACGTACGACAAGAAAAGTTGGTTTAGGTGTTCCGTTTTTTAAGATGTCGGCTGAAATGACAGGCGGAAGTTTTGAAATCAAAAGTGACCTTGACGTTGGAACAAAAATCATTGCCTCATATTATTATGAGAATATTGATATGATGCCTTTAGGAGATATTGCAGCAACAATGGTATCTCTTATAAGTGTTAATCCTGATATCGATTTTGTTTACAGTTTTAGGCTTAATGACAAAGAGTTTTGTATGGATACTCGTGAAATCAAAGTTGTACTAGAGGGTTTACCGATCAATTCTAATGATGTTTTAACCTTTATTAATGACTTTATTAATCAAAACCAAAGCGAAATAGAAAATAATATATAAGGTGGTGCGCAAACTATGAAAAGCTTAGCAGAACTTCAAGCTATACGTGATAAAATGAAAAACACTATGAACGTTCGAGATGACAATGGCGATAAAATTAGAGTTGTTGTTGGAATGGCAACTTGTGGCATTGCAGCAGGTGCTAGACCTGTATTAAACAGCTTTACAGAAGAGATTGCAAAGAGAAATCTTGGTAATGTAAGCGTTACTCAAACAGGTTGTATTGGTATTTGTCAATATGAACCCGTTGTAGAAGTTTATACTCCTAATGGAGATAAAACAACATATGTAAAAATGACTGCTGAAAAAGTAGCGAAAATTGTTAATGACCACATAGTAAATGGAAACGTTGTTTCTGAATATACTATTGGCAGTATAACAAAATAAGGAGGTAATTAAATGTATCGTTCTCATGTGCTAGTCTGCGGCGGTACTGGCTGTACCTCATCAGGCAGTGAGCAGATAATATCAACACTCGAGCAAGAAATTGCAAAGAATGGTCTTGAAACCGAAGTAAAAGTTATTAAAACAGGATGTTTTGGTCTTTGTGCACTAGGTCCAATTATGATAGTTTATCCAGAGGGTAGCTTCTATTCTATGGTTAAGACAGAAGATATTGCTGAAATAGTAAGTGAGCATCTTCTAAAAGGTCGTATAGTTAAAAGACTTTTATACTCCGAAACTGTTACAGAGGATACAGTTAAATCACTAAATGACACAGATTTCTATAAAAAACAACTTCGTATAGCACTAAAAAACTGTGGTGTTGTAAATCCAGAAAACATTGATGAATATATTGCTTTAGATGGCTATGAAGCATTAGGTAAGGTTTTAACTGAAATGAAACCTGCTGAAGTTATCAATATTATTAAGGACAGCGGACTTCGTGGCCGTGGGGGCGGAGGTTTCTCAACTGGTCTTAAATGGTCATTTGCTGCTGCAAATGAATCAGATCAGAAATATGTTTGTTGTAATGCTGACGAGGGAGACCCTGGCGCATTTATGGACAGATCAGTTCTTGAAGGT
>DAMDCT010000089.1:8643-9710 GCA_032091455.1 Oscillospiraceae bacterium
AATGGCAATCGCAGGTTACGCAATTGGCGCAAATCAAGGATATGTTTACATTCGTGCAGAATATCCAATCGCAGTAAAACGTTTGCAAATTGCTATAGATCAAGCGAGAGAATACGGATTATTGGGTAATAATATATTTGGTACAGATTTTTCATTTGATATGGAACTTCGACTTGGTGCTGGAGCTTTCGTATGTGGTGAGGAAACTGCGCTTATAACTTCAATTGAGGGACATCGTGGTGAGCCAAGACCTCGTCCTCCATTCCCAGCAGTAAAAGGACTTTTTGGTAAACCAACTATATTAAATAATGTTGAAACATATGCAAACGTTCCACAAATCATCCTAAAAGGTGCTGAGTGGTTTAGCTCAATAGGTACTGAAAAATCAAAAGGTACAAAGGTGTTTGCACTAGGTGGAAAAATTCATAACACTGGTCTTGTTGAGGTACCAATGGGTACAACTCTAAGAGAAATCATTGAAGAAATTGGTGGCGGTATACCAAACGGTAAGAAGTTCAAAGCAGCACAGACTGGTGGACCTTCTGGTGGTTGTATTCCTGCTGATCTAATGGATATTGAAATTGACTATGATAACCTTATTTCTATAGGTTCAATGATGGGTTCTGGTGGACTTATTGTAATGGACGAAGATACTTGTATGGTTGATATTGCTAAATTCTTCTTAGAGTTCACAGTTGATGAATCATGTGGAAAATGCGCTCCTTGCCGTATAGGTACTAAGCGTATGTATGAGATGCTTTCACAAATCTGTAAAGGTAATGCTACACTTGAAGATCTTGATAAGCTTGAAGCTTTATGCCATGAGATTAAAGCAGGTTCACTATGTGGACTAGGACAAACTGCCCCAAACCCAGTGCTTTCAACTTTGAAATATTTCAGACACGAATATGAAGCACATGTTGTTGATAAAAAATGCCCAGCAGGAGTATGTAAAGACCTACTAAGTTTTGAAATCATTGCAGATAAATGTAAAGGTTGTACTTTGTGTAGTCGTGTTTGCCCAGTTGGCGCAATTACTGGTACAGTTAAAAACCCACATTCAATTG
>DAMDCT010000089.1:9720-10549 GCA_032091455.1 Oscillospiraceae bacterium
AGAGTAAATGTATTAAGTGCGGTGCTTGTATTGAGAAGTGTCGTTTTGATGCAATTGTTAAGAAGTAATGCTAACTCGTTTAGATTTAGTATAGAATAGGAGATTGCCAGAATGGAAACTGTAAATTTAAAAATTAATGGTATGCCTATAACCGTGCCAAAAAACTCAACAATTCTCGAAGCTGCACGAATAGCAGGCGTTAATATACCAACACTATGTTATTTAAAGGACATTAATGAAATTGGCGCATGCCGTATGTGTCTTGTTGAAATTAAGGGCGCAAGAAGTTTTGCCGCTTCTTGTGTTCAACCGGTAGGTGAGGGTATGGAGGTTACAACTAACTCTCCAGCAATCATCAGATCTAGAAAAAATACACTAGAATTAATTTTATCAACTCATGATAAAAAATGTCTATCTTGTGTAAGAAGTGGCGATTGTGAGCTACAAAGTCTTGCAAATGAATATGGCATTGAGGATGAAAACAAATACAAGGGCGAAAATGAGCATTATGATATTGATACAAGTGCACCTCACATGTATCGTGATAATAACAAATGTATTCTTTGCCGTCGTTGTGTTGCTGCTTGTGCTAAAGTACAAAGCGTTGGAGTAATTGGTCCAAACGATCGTGGATTTAAATCACATATCGGATGTGCATTTGAAGCAGATTTAGCTGATACTTCTTGTGTATCATGTGGTCAATGTGCGACAGTGTGTCCATGTAATGCAATGATGGAAGTCAATATGGAGGGCAATGCGGGATATTTAACTGATACAGAACCGGGTTCATTAGCATCTATGATTGATTTAACTAAAAAAGCTGAACCAG
>DAMDCT010000090.1:0-3322 GCA_032091455.1 Oscillospiraceae bacterium
ATTTCATAGTATGATACTATGAAAGCAAGCAAATAAAGTTGTAAGTAAAGTTTATTACTTTAAAATTATTAAAAGTATAAAATTATTTAAATATGTATGCAAATGAAAGGTGCGATTATTTTATGAACTATAAACCAAATCAAAAAAGATATGATGAAATGCAATATAGAAAGTGTGGGGAAAGCGGATTATATCTACCACTTATTTCTCTTGGCATGTGGCAAAACTTTGGCAGTAACCGACCATATGATAATTCAAAGGAAATGGTACTAAGAGCATTTGACTTAGGTATAACACATTTTGACCTTGCAAATAACTATGGACCAATTCCTGGTAGTGCTGAGGAAACAATGGGTAAGGTGCTAAAAGATAGTTTAATGCCATATCGTGATGAATTAATTATATCATCTAAAGCAGGCTATGACATGTGGGATGGACCATATGGAAGGAAAGGTTCATCAAGAAAATATGTAATATCATCATTAGACCAAAGCTTAAAGCGAATGGGGCTTGATTACGTTGATATTTTCTATTCACATTGCTATAACGACGATACTCCATTAGAGGAAACAATGGGTGCATTAGCTGATATTGTTAAACAAGGCAAAGCACTTTATGTTGGTATTTCAAGTTATGACGATGAAAAGACAAAGAAGGCATCGGATATTATTAACAAGATGGGAGTTCCATTGTTAATACATCAGCCAAGTTATAGTATGCTTAACCGTTGGATTGAGTCAAAACTGCAACATGTGCTTGAAAAAGAGGGTATGGGCTCTATCGCATTTTGTCCTCTATCTCAAGGACTATTAACATCAAAATATCTAAATGAAATCCCACAAGGTTCAAGAGCAACTTTTACAAACTCAAGCATAGGCAAAAATGAGATTACTCAAGAAGTAAGAGCAAAACTTGTTGCATTAAATGATATAGCTTCATCACGTGGTCAGACACTTGCACAAATGGCTCTAGCGTGGGTTCTTCGTGATGGTAAGGTTACATCTGCATTGATTGGTGCAAGCAGGGTAGAGCAGATTGAAGAAAATGTGAAGGCGATTAATAATTTAGAATTTAGCAAAGAAGAAATTGAAAAAATAGATAGTATAGTGAAATAAAAAACTTTATAACGCATCCCATATTCTAATGTAGTTTTTGTGAGAATATGTGGGTGCATTTTATGTATACAGGCAAATAAATTGCAAATAAATCTAACAAGTGATATAATTAATTTAAACAAAAAACGGAGGATAACATGTTTAAATATATAAAAACAACAGTTCAGGATAAATTAAATGATTATATAAATTATACTAAAACGCTAAGGCTTATTGATACTTATTGGGAGGATTATATCCTTGAATCACAAACCTATTCTATTGAAATTGATGAGCAATATGCAGGATGTTTTAGTATACATTCACAAGAAAATATGCTCACTTCATTCTTCATAAAAGATGAATATGTAATTTTTTCTCAGGCGGTGTTTTTAGATATATTAGAAAAATATCAAGTTAAGTTTGCATATGTTGTAACAAGTGATGAACTTTTTTTATCTGTCGCAATGGACAATCACAAAAAAGTTGAACTTCAGGCGTATTTCTTTGATGATAGTTTTGTACCCAAAAATCCATGTAAATATCCAATTTATTTACTAAAACAAGCAAATAAATCTGATTATAATGAGCTTAAAGCACTAGACTTTTTTGATAATCTTGATTTGGAAGATGAAACAGACATAAAATATGTTATGAGAGATTGCAATGGAAATCTTATGGGTGCTGGACATATTCAAACAATGTTACTCGCTCCAAAATGGGGTGCTTGTGGTATGATAACCGCAGAAAATTATCGTCAAAAAGGTGTGGGAAAAAGTATAATTATGCACTTAAAACAAATTTGTATGGAGAGGGAACTTATACCGATTGCCGGCTGTTGGTATTATAATCATAATAGCAAACGCACATTAGAAAGTTGTGGATTTTCAAGTAGAACAAGATTACTGAAAATCCATTTTAAATCATAAACTAGTGTTGAATGTTATACAAAACCTAGTAAATTGCTGAAGGAGAAGTATTTATGAAAAAGATAATATCGTTTATATTAGTTGTATTAGTTATAACTTTTACTGGATGCAATAATCTAAATAAACAAAATTCTAATCAACCAAAAACTTCTCAAATACAATCTAGTTTAAATAATGTCCTCGATTTAGTAAGTGATAAAATTACTATAAATAAAGATTTTACACTGGTTGATGAAGGTAGTGTTGAATATAATGGCAAAGAATATTTTTGCGTTTCAGCTGGAGTTAGTACTAAAGAAAAATTCACAGCAGAAAAACATTATTATATAACAAAAGACTTAAAAGTGATTTATGAATATGACATTATAAATGATAGCTTAACTGAAGTTTGGAAAGCTTAAAACTCTCAATCTACAGGAAAGGAGGGGTCATATATATGAATAAAAACCTTGATAGATTAAGCCAAAAGGCTCGAAACCTAACCGATATGCCGGGCGTTTATATTATGAAAAACGCAAAAGATGAAATTATATATATCGGCAAAGCAAAGGTTTTAAAAAACCGAGTTAGTAGCTATTTTCAACTTAATAACCCCAGTCATAATGAAAAAGTAAAAAGAATGGTTGAGCAGGTTAATGACTTTGATTATATAGTAGTTGATAGCGAGTTTGAGGCGCTTGTTCTTGAATGTAGCTTAATAAAGCAAAATAAACCAAAGTATAATATTTTACTAAAAGATGATAAAGGGTACCACTATATTAAAATAAGCAGTGGAGATTATCCAAAAATCACAGCTGAAAAACAGCGTCTTGATGGTGCAGAATATATAGGCCCTTACACAAGCTCTTTTGCTGTGAAACAAACAGTTGAAGAAGTGAATAAAATATTCAAACTTCCAACTTGTTATAAGAATTTTCCGCAAGATATAAAAAAAACTCGTCCATGCTTAAACTATCATATAAAACAGTGTATGGGGGTTTGCAGGGGTAGAATAAAAAAAGATGAGTATGCTGAGATTATCGCTCAAGCGACTGCTTATATTAAAAAGGGAAGTACAAGTCTTGTAACTAGATTAACAGAGCTTATGGAACAAGCAAGTGATGCACTTGATTTTGAGAAAGCTGCAAAACTAAGAGATAGAATACAGGCAATAAAAAAAATAACCGATACTCAAAAAGTATACATGATAAATCAACCTGATCAAGATGTAATCGCATTTTCACAGAACTTAAATAATGCAGCTGTTGCAATATTAAAGTTTCGTGGCTCGCAATTAGTGGATAAAGAGGATTACAGTTT
>DAMDCT010000090.1:3332-6418 GCA_032091455.1 Oscillospiraceae bacterium
GATATATATGACTTGAATAATACAAGGCAAGAATTTTTAAATCAATTTTATCTTTCAACCACAGACATTCCACGTCAAATAGTTATTGATGAAGAGTATGAAGGTGTTGACTTATTGCAAGATTTCTTATCACAAAAGTTAGGTGTCAAAATACAAATAAAAGTGCCTGTAATAGGAGAGCAAAAAAAGCTTGTCGAAATGGCATGCACTAATGCAAGTGAAAAAATATCAAAAAGAGTAGAACGTACAGGCAGAGAAGTTTCGGCATTGTCTGAACTTACAAAGCTTTTAGGATTACCTAAAACTCCCGAATATATTGAGGCATACGACATATCAAACTTAGGTGATAGTGCAATCGTTGGGGGCATGGTAGTGTTTTATAATGGTCGTCCACTGAAAAAGGCATATAAAAAGTTTAAGATAAGTGAAGGCAGTGGGCAAGATGATTACAGAAGTATGCGTGAGGTTATATCACGTCGATTTAATAGATACTTTGAGGAAAAAGACACAGGTGAGGGGTTTGGCCGATTACCTGATTTAATTTTACTTGATGGTGGTAAAGGGCATGTTGCTGCGATTAAACCAGTTTTGGCACAGATGAATATTGATGTACCTTTATTTGGCATGGTAAAGGATTCAAAACATAAGACAAGAGCAATTGCAGTTGATGGCGGTGAAATTGCCATAGCTTCATATAAATCAGCTTTTTCATTTGTAACCAATATACAAGATGAAGTTCACCGTTATTCAATCAATTATCAAAAGAATGTGCATAAAAAGACTTCATTTGAGATTACACTCACAAGGGTAGATGGTATAGGTGACAAAAAAGCAGCTTTACTTTTAAAAACATATAAAACTAAAGCAGAATTAAAGCTTGCAACAGTTGAACAGTTAATGAAAACAGCAAAAGTGAATGATAAAATAGCAAATGAACTGTATAACTTCATTCAAGAAATATAATTAATCTTCACATAAAGAAAGGGAAAACAAATGATAGTTACATTTAATGAAATAAAACATAATCAAACAATAAGGTGTTACATTGACCAAGCGGATAAATCACTAAAGGCATTGGGATATACTGAGCATTCATATGCCCATGTAACAAAGGTTGCAAATGCGGCTGAAATGATACTCAAGACGTTAGGATATTCTGACCGTGATGCAGAACTTGCTAAAATAGCAGGTTATATGCATGATATAGGTAATGTAGTAAATCGTATTGACCATGCACAAAGTGGTGCAGTGCTTGCGTTTAGACTATTAGATAAGCTTGGCATGGAGCCACAAGAAATTGCAATCGTAATTAGTGCAATAGGTAACCATGATGAATCGACAGCGGCGGCTGTAAATCCAATTGCAGCAGCACTTATATTAGGAGATAAAACTGATGTTCGTCGCACTAGAGTAAGAAATCAAGACCTTAAAACATTTGATATACATGATAGAGTGAACTATGCAGTAGAACAATCTGAAATATATTTCAATGAGGAAAAAACCTCAATTATACTAGATATAACAATTGATACATCAATTTGCCCTGTTATGGATTACTTTGAAATCTTCTTAAACCGTATGCTTTTAAGTAGGAAAGCGGCTGAATATCTAAATGTAAAATTTGAGCTTGTAATAAATAAACAGAGGTTATTATAATTTAATATAAAAAACAGGAGGAATGACAACGTGGAAAAACTAGAAAAAAGCGAGAGCTTTTGGAGGGGACTTTCAATGCTTATGATTGGCATTGTAATTGGGTTCTTGACAGCACCAGCAAGGAATGGCATGATTATCAAACAAATAAACGGTAATCACGGTTTGGGCGCAAAAGAAATTAAAGCATTAGATGATTGTTTAATAGAAGAGTAATAATGTAAGGAACGGTCTTGACCGTTCCTTTTTGCGTTATGGGATAGATATGAAATATAATTACCCTTGTAGGGGCGACCATTGGTCGCCTATTTTTATGTTAAAGGGATTTTAATACAAATGTTATTGGGAATATGTTGAAATTGGGAATTGTAAGAGGTATAATGGGGGGAGTAAGTAGTGTTGTATGTAAATTAATGCAAACAAGATAATCAGAAGTTGAAATTATAGATTATTTATATTTGGTGGAGGTAAATGATGAATAAGAATGTGGAAATCTGTTATGCGACCATGGGAGATCTTGATTCCTGGATGAACTTAATTGACATTGTGAGTTGGAATTTTCCAGGTTTGGGCACGCAAGAAGAAGTATACCGTTATAGAGATACCGTCATAAAAAACATCAATAGAAAGAGCGCTATATGTGCAAAAGACGGTAATATCGTAGTTGGATTTCTTCTGTTTTCAACAAAGTACAATATGCTTTGCCATATGGCTGTACATCCAGAGTATCGTCGGATGAAAATTGCTTTTAGTATGATAGAACTTATGTTGAAGAATCTCGATAGAAACAGTGATATAGTTGTTACTACTTTCAGAGAAGATGATGAAAAGGGAGTAGCTCCAAGAGCACTTTACAAAAGAGTAGGCTTTGAAGAAGCTGAACTATGCTTTGATCAAGACTACCCAGAGCAGAAATTTATTATGAGTGCAAAATGAACTTAATTCACAGTCCACATAACCCCACACCATCCATATATCCCCATCTTGCCTCAAAATAACGGGCTACCACTGGTTACTCCTACAATATCAATTAAAGCTATATCCCACTATAAATAAATAGTTGCACATTTTTGTGCAACTATTTATTTTATCCCATATATTATAAAGGCTTATAATATATGGCTAGACATGTTAAAGTTTGTTTTAGAAATAATACGTAAACTTATAACGTTTGTTTTATGAATTTTCAAACCGCATTTTCGTATATATAACATAAGTTTATTAGTGGAATAAGCTGCATTTATAACAGCGTTATTTGTTCGTTCTCAGGATTAAAAGGTGGATAGTATAAATAAAAATCTTCTATTGCCCAATGGCCATCTTCCTTTCTATATACAAGAGGGCATTGCGTTTGAAATTTTTTCCCATTCTCATTGAAATTAACAAGTACTTCTATTATAATTTCATCTTGACTTTCGCTTTCCTTTATAAAA
>DAMDCT010000090.1:6428-10191 GCA_032091455.1 Oscillospiraceae bacterium
GGCCTTCATAGTATTTAGCTCTTTCAATATTTTTCTTTAAAATATCAGACATTTCTTCGCTAAAATAATAATCACCTGTTAATAATCTTTCCTCTAAATAACAATGAGCAAAACTAGACATTATATACATATAAAAACTTTCATAATTTTTCAAATTAGCATTAGGAACTCTTGTACCATCTTTTGTAATTATGCAATCTTTCGCATATGCTCCGCCCGTGTAAAACCACTTGTATATTTCCAGTGCTTTAAGATATAATTGTTGCAACTCTTTACTCACAGGAGGAAGGGGTTCGTTGCAATTTGTTAAGTCTATTTCAGATGAAGTGTTTTCAATACTTGAACTAGATTGGCTACTTTGAACTTTAGAACAAGTAGTTTGACTGCTTACATTGTCAGAACTGCTTTTTGATGAAGTAGAACTTACATCACTTTGGGTTTGTGAGCTTGTTGCTGATGAAGTTTCTAATGAAGAAACTTGATTGCTATTAGATGATGAATTATTTTGTACAGCAGACTTATCTACACACGCTGTCAACGAGTTAATGAGTAAAATAAGTATAATTGCTAAAGATATTTTTTTCATATGTTCTCCAAATCTTTCGAGTATAATTAAATAATTATACTCGAAGTTTTAACAAAATTCAAATGTTAACCATACCAAATAAATATTGATAAATTTAATGAGTACATAAATGACTGCAAAATTCCATTCACATAAGTATAATGAATTACCAATTACTAAAAATATGTATAATTTCATTCATGTTTTTCAATTCTAATTTTTTGAATATATTAGTTTTTTGATTTGCAATTGTCTTATTAGATGACTGCAAATTGATGTTATTTCCTAAAATTAAGTTTAGGATACTTCGCTCAGCGAAGGATAAATCTTGTAATATGAGTTCTCTGATAAATTGATTTTGTGGTGTATGTAAAAAAACAGTTTCGCGGATGATGTTGGGCAATGATTGGCAGTTTCTCTTGAAAACATATCCGGATGCAAAAGATTTTTTACTTGCATGGATTACAATTTGGGGATTCTCAAATGAAGTTAGTAATATAACTTTTGCATTTGTATATAATCTAATTTGCTTTGCAACTTCAATACCGTCAAGTTCATTATTAGATAAATTTAAATCAATTAAAGCAATATCAGGTAATATTTCCTTAGCCTGTTCAACACCTTCATACTTATTTTGTGCATAGTTGCAAAATTCAATATCATTCTCTTTATCAATTATTTTCTTAATTAAGAATATAAAATCTATATCATCGTCAATTAATAAAACTTTTATTTTCTCCAGAACAAATTCCTCATTTCCTTTAGCCTTGTGAAATTTTTTTTGATGGTATTCCAATAGTAATTGTTGTTCCTTTATTAAGTTCGCTTTTGCATTTTATATAGCCACCATGTTTTTCAATTACATTTAAACAGTATGATAACCCCAAACCGAAATTTTTATCCGTATTTTTGGTTGTGTAATATGGTACAAACATGCTTTTAATTTCTTGCTTACTCATTCCCATACCGTTATCTGTGAATGTAATTAGATAATATAACTTGTGTCGATTATATGCACCCATTATATCAATGGTTCCACAATCAGTTATTGCATCTAATGAATTGATAATGATATTATTAAAAACCTCAGCCATATGGATTTTATCACAGAAAATGCATATATCATCTTGTATTGAAACACTAATTGACACATTATGATTTGATGATTTTATTGGTAATAAAGAAGATTGTTCTATTAAATATTTTAAATTGCAATTTTCTTCGAATAATCTAATCGCTCCAGAATGTTTTTTTGTTTTATCAATATATTTATTTATATTAGATATTGAACGAGATAAAATTGCAAATTCTTCATCCTCATTTTGGCTATATTTATTTTCTAAATTATTTATACATATTTCCATTTTTGTGGTTTGATTTTTAATCATGTGACTTGTATACTCTATGCCTTTATTAACTATGCTCATATCATTGTTCCACTGATAATTTTGGCTAACAAGCTTAAGCCCCATTATTCCATCCTTAAATGCCATACAGATATATAGAATAATGCAAATTGAAACAATTATAAGATTCCCCTGCCATAGTTTAAACCATTTGCTGAGACCTAAAGGATGTATAACAAAGATGGTAATTAGCCAGTAAATAATAGGAGGCATTATTATAATAGATACTAACCGCTTTTGCTTTTTTAACCTATTAAGTTTTTCAATTACCACACCTCTAATCATAAAAACTATAAATATAACTCCTAATATTAGATTGTATGCGCTATTAACTAGCCAAAAGCTTGTATGGTGAAGTTGCATTTCTCTAAACAATAGTGGAGGAAATAAAAAAGATAAAATTATTGAGGGTATATAGGCGATTATTTTTGATATATTCAATAATTTGCGGTTAGTTATATCCAATTTGCAAAAATACAGAGTAAATATAACTATTGTTGGCATTGCAAACATATACAAAGCCCATGTCATTATAGAATATATTCCTGCATAAATATTTGAACTTATAGGATTCCAAGATGCTTTTTGAATTATAGGCACTAAATCAAATAGAAAAGCTTCTTTGATTACCCCTAGGCTGAAAAAAAATCCAGCAACAGAGCACCATTTGTTGACATTATTTTTTTTCTCTGAAATATAAATTAATAAAACTAATATACAAAGCAAAATGGAATATGTAATGTTCATGAGGTCCTCCAAAGCACTAATATTTGAACTAAACAATGGATTATGTAAATTAATAATATTATAATGCATATTCTCAAAAAATACAAATATTTTCCTATAATTTTTAGGAACTGAAATAATTAATATAATGATATAATGGAAAGTATAATATTTTTAAATGTTGGGTATATATGAAATTACTTTTGTAGGATATATTAAACATAATTGATATTTAATATAGATGAAATGAGGCACTAATTATGGCAATGAAACAATGTTCAAATAATCATTTATATGATGATCAAAAAAACGCAAGTTGCCCTTATTGTAGTGGTATTGGCGATATAGGCGTATTAAGACCGTTAAGTATTGCTAATCATCCAAATTCAATTTCATTAAAGATGGATGCCCCCTCGTTTCCTCAAACTGAACCTCTGCGTAGCACAAGTAAAGGCACAGAAATTCCAAAAACTATTCCATTAAATAATCCTGAAATAAACAAAACTATTGCGCTAAATGTTAATGAAAATGGTATTAATCCTGTTTGTGGTTGGCTTATATGTGTTGATGGCGAAAAAAAGGGGAAGGACTTTAGCATCCACGGCGAAAAGAATTTCATTGGGCGCTCAAAATCAAATGATATTTGTCTTGACTTTGACAACAGCATTTCAAAAGAAGCAAATGTCATCATATGTTATGACAAAAGAAACAATAAATTTTTCATTTATTGTGGTGAGGGGAAAAACAATATTTATGTAAATGAATCACTACTTTTAAGACCATTAGAACTAAAGGATTACGACATTATAGAAGTTGGAAAGACAAAGCTTATGTTTTATTCTTTGTGCAATTCAAATTTTAAATGGCATGAACTATAAAGTGGGTGAATAAGATGTTCGGTAGAAAAACAAATCAATTAAACAAAACAATACGAATTACAAAGGTAAAACAACAAGGTGTCCAGCTCAAGATAGATGAAAGTAGATATATGAATTTAAAAATTGGTAATGCACAACACAAAGGAGCACGTGAATATCAAGAAGATTCATTTGGTTATTCCAACATT
>DAMDCT010000090.1:10201-10434 GCA_032091455.1 Oscillospiraceae bacterium
CATTATCGACAGTGATTTCATCAGTGAAAAAGGATTTATTGCTGTTTTAGCTGATGGAATGGGCGGACTTAACAATGGAAAGGCTATCTCCGAATATGTGGTTGCAGCTTTTATAAAAATGTTTGACTCTATTGATTATAATATCCCTTTTAATGTACAGCTTGAGCATATGACACAAAGAATAAACCATGAGGTGTGTAAAAACTTTTTTATAAACGGTAAAAGTGGTGCTG
>DAMDCT010000091.1:0-10009 GCA_032091455.1 Oscillospiraceae bacterium
TCAGTTTCTGGTACAAGAGCTGACCTTGGTGCTCTTCAAAACAGACTTGAGCATACAGTTAACAACTTAGGTACAACTTCTGAGAACTTAACTGCTGCTGAGAGCCGTATCCGTGACGTTGACATGGCTAAAGAGATGATGGAAATGACTAAGAATAACATTCTTTCCCAAGCTGCTCAAGCTATGCTTGCTCAAGCTAACACTCAACCTCAAGGCGTTCTACAACTTCTAAGATAGTTTAGTTAACACTTATTATCTTACGATACAATACAATGCAAAAAGAAAGCGAGCCATTCGGCTCGCTTTTCTTTTTTGCATTGTATTACATTTTATCGTTCAAGTGTAGGGAAGGGTCTTGACCCTTCCGCTTAACAATTAAGACTCTTTCCTATAGATTTACCAATGTTACTATTATGCTCTCACATCACTAAAAAATTGTTCATACCAAATTAAGAACGTAAAGATTGCCCATATCTTTCTTGCATAGTTATGTTTGCCTGATTTATGGATATTTAATAAATGCATTGCTCGTTCAGTATCAAAATACTTGTTAGCGGTTTCACTTTCAAAGTATTTCTTGATTATATCATAATATCTATCTTCTCTTAACCATTCCACAAGAGGAAGTGGGAATGCCATCTTTTTGCGGTTTGCACTAATTGGGTTAATCTCTCGATTAGCGGCTTTTCTCATTGCAAGTTTAGTGTTAGTCTTACTAACTTTATACTTTACAGGAACTGTGCTTGCAACTTTAAATATCTCCGTATCTAAAAATGGAACACGTAATTCAAGCGAATGTGCCATACTCATTTTATCAGCTTTTAATAAAATCTCTTGCACCATCCAAACATGCATGTCCATATACTGCATTTTAGTGATGTCATCTAAGTTCTTTACCCTGTCATAAAAAGGTTTAGTGTAAAACTGTGGTGGCTTTGAGTCGTAATGATTTTTTAAGTATTTATTACGTTCCCCCACTTTAAACAGATTGCTGTTACCTATGTAACGCTCCTCTATTGGCAGACTTCCTCTAATCAAAAAGTTTCTACCCTTAAAGTCACCCATAGGCTTAACAATAGCCGCCGCTGTCTTTCTAATCCATTTTGGCACTTTGCGTTGATACTCATCAATGTCAAGTGGTTCTTTATACACATTATATCCACCAAACATTTCGTCAGCACCCTCACCAGAAAGCACAACTTTCAAGTCTTGAGACGCACGTTGTGACACAAAGTATAAAAGGTTTGCACTAGGGTTTGCAAGTGGTTCATCAAGGTGATATTGAACATTGCCTATATTTGCAAAATACTCTTCAGATGTAACTCGTTTTTCAAAGTTCTCAACTTTTATTTCATCAGCTAGCATCTTTGCATCGTCTGCCTCACTATAACGTTTATCTTCAAATCCAATTGTATAAGTTTTAACTGATTGTAGTTTTGACAATTCACATGCAACATAGCTTGAGTCAACGCCACTAGATAGAAAGCAACCTACCTCAACATCACTAAGTTTATGCCTTGAAACTGATTCCTTAAAAGTTTGTGAAATCTTATCTACAAAATATTCTTCTGGCTTTGTTTCGTCCATATTAAACTCTGGTGTAAAATAACGAGTTATGTCCATTGCACCGTTTTGGTATTCATAATAATGTGCAGGTGGTAGCTTGTACACATTTTTAAAGAAAGTATCATATCCAGGTATACAGCTAAACGTTAAGTAATCAGGAAGTTTTTCCTCGTTAAGTTCCTTTATAAAATCAGGATGCGGCAAGAAGCTTTTTATTTCAGAACCGAACATAAATGTTTCGTTCATCTTAGCAAAATAATATGGCTTGATACCAAAATGATCTCTACATCCAAACAATTTTTTCTCGTTTTTATCCCAAATTGTGAATGCAAACATACCACGAAGCATTGTTGGCAGTTTCACACCATACTGCTCATATCCGTGAAGTAATACTTCTGAGTCTGTATGTGTTTTAAATATATGCCCGTGCTTTATAAGTTCCTCACGAAGTTCTAAGTAATTATATATCTCACCGTTAAAGATAAGTACCATGCTCTCATCTTCATTAAAAAGTGGCTGTGTTCCATTTTCAAGGTCAATTATGCTAAGACGTGCAAATCCAAATGCAATATCATCATCAGTATAACTTTCATTTGAGTCTGGCCCTCTATGGATAATTTTTTTAAGCATACTTGTTATTACTTCTTGTTTATTGTTACATTTCCCACTAAAACCAACAAATCCACACATTATATTCCCATCCTTTTTTCGTGCAAGCTATTTGTACGAATTTATATTTTCGTCCATATATACAAATAATAAAAAAGTATATTATTTGTATTCTATAACAAATGTAATTACATTTGTTTTTTCCTCAAATGTTCTTCCGGCATAATTCACGCCTTTATATTTTGAAACCTCGTTGTAAATTGCATTATCAACAATTCCAGTTAAAAGTAAGTTTTTATTAACTGATTGACTTATTTCATTTGATTGAAATTTAAGTTGAAATGAAGTTTCTCTATTTTTAATTGCCTTATTTGCTTCTTGTTTTACTTTTACTTGAAGTGTTTGACGGTCTGAAGTATTAACCACAAGTTCATTCTTAACAAAGTAGTTTAATTCATTACTAGTGCAACTAGGCAATAAATAATTAGTTCCATTGCCCGATGGAGTATGAGTTCCAGACATTTCTTTGTCTGTTAAAAACATGAATTCTCTTGATAAATAGTGTCCCCCGTCTGATAAATCTCTATCATCAAATGTAGTATCTACTAAATAATAGTCACCATCAAGCTTTACCATATTCCACGCATGTGGTTGTTCTGCTTGACCATACACAATAAGCGATTCAATACCAAGCTTTAATAACAGGAATTGATATGCCTTTGCATATCCTTCACAAGTTGCTCTTTTATTGACAATTGCACCATAAGCATCATGTTGGTTTTCCGCATTTAAGTCATATTCAACTGTAGTTACTATTTTATCGTGTGCCATTAAGGCTTTTTCGTAGTCTGAAAGCTTTGGACTTATATCCTGCAATAACATTGTTGTATATCCATTAAGTTTAGCTAGTCCCTCATTAACTTCCTCTTTAGTAACTGTGTAAATTAGTGTAACTGTAGTTTTCCCGCCAATACTAGTTGCATATTTATATTGATCTCCAAGCCAATTAATAACGGGATAATCACGTGTCAACGCAAGTATAACTTGATGTAACTCGTCCCCTGTTACCTTATCTGTAGTTACTTTATCATTAAGGCTTAAACACGCATCAGCAATATCTTTATAGACTCTCTTAAGCTTTTCATCAAGCTGATTATATCCATAACTTGAATGTGCTTCATTTGCCCACACGTATTTTTCTAGCTGTGGCTGTTTCTTTTCTGGGAGTTGTTCCTTAATAAAAGAACAAGATGATAACAATAACGTTATTGCCAATAAAGCAATCAACTTTTTTGCAACGGAAAAGCGCATTTATACACCTACTCTACTAAATTATACACTCATTTATAAAATTAAATATATATTTTATATTAATATTCATAGTATTGCGCAAATGTCGTTACTTTATGTCTATATAAATTGGCAATCCAGTATTATCAGTTATTCTTTCTACCTCACCTTGTATTAACGGTAGCAAGTATTCTGCTATTTCTTTTTGAACTTTTTTATCATCTAAGTCAAACCACTCTTTTGGAACATCTTTTGCTTTATTAGCAATGTTAAAAACATCTGTAGTTTCAATCTTCACTTCATAAGGATTATTTGAAATACGTTTAAAAACCATTGTAATACCGCTCTCGCCTAACACCGCTTGTTCAACTGCTTTTTCACCAATTATTCGTCCCTCTTCAAGGTCAACCTTAGACGCTAAATGCGAGGCACAGCGTTGCATTACATTAAGTTCAATTGATCGCACTTTACAACCAATTTTACACATTACTAATCTTTCAAGGTGCTTTCCTACGCCACTTAAATATGTGTGCCCGAAATTATCGACTATACCACTTTTAGCATCCATTCCACAGTATTCGCCGTTTGCTGTTTTAATGCCTTCACTTACTACACAAATTACAGTTTTTGTTGTTTTAAATGATTCATTAATTTGATTAATGAACACTTCCTCATCAAAAATAACCTCTGGTATTGCAATTATATGTGGTGCGTTCCCCCCTAAAAATCTCGGAAGTGCCGCCGCTAGTGTTAGCCATCCGCTATTTCGACCCATAATCTCAACAATTACAACATTTTTAATTGGGTATATTTCGCTATCTCTAGTAATCTCACTTATTGTGTGATATAGATATTTTGCCGAACTTCCAAAGCCTGGTGTATGGTCTGTTTCCGGCAAGTCATTATCAATTGTTTTTGGTATTCCTATTACCTTTATATCAATATTATTTTTCTTAAAATATCGGTCAAGCTGTAATACTGTATCCATTGAATCGTTTCCACCAATATAAAAGAAATAACCTATTTCGTATTTATCTAGCATGTCTTTTACTAAAGGATAACTTTCTTCATTCAACTTGTGCCTACACGATCCCAGTGCCATTGCTGGTGTCTGCATCAATAGGGATAAATTATATTCATCAGCATAAGGAGAAAGATCAACAATCTTATCTTTTAAAACTCCTTCTATACCATGCTGTGCACCGTAAATCTTACCGAATTTATTACTTTCAGTTGCAGCTTTTATAACTCCCGCAAGAGATGAATTTATCGCAACGCTTGGACCACCCGACAGTCCTACTAAAATATTGTTATTCAAATTGTATATCCTCCATGTGGTTATTTTCATAATCGTTTTAATTATACACGAAGTTTACACATTGTGCAACGGTACAAAATGGAGAAAAACCACGCTATTTACAGCATGGTTTTGTTTATCCAATGAGAACAAGAACTCTTTCTTGTTGTTATTTATAAGTTTTTACTAAACATTTTTCTTAGTTTAACGTTTCTTGCAAACATTCTAAGTTGATCATATTGGTCATCATAACGTGCCGCACAAATCTCCCATTCTGAGTTTCTGTTTGTTGCAAACCACAATTTTCTATGAAGTTCTTTTATAATTAAAAGCTCACTTGCAAGCTCAAGTGCCGCATTTGAATAAGGGATGCCTTCCTCAATTGTTGTTATTTCATTTTGTGGTAGAAAAGCTATCTTATTTGCTGTAAAACTAATTCTTGCAACAGCAAGGTGAAGTGCATTAAACGCATCAGTATTACGCTGTGGATTTAATTTTAATATATCAACCTTTGCCTTTTTCATAGCATCTTGAATAACATTTATATTTTCTTTATCAACAAAACTTATTGGCAAGTATGGATCAGCAAAAGTCAGACCTTTAAACTCATGCTCATCTACTCTTTCTACAAGCCTATCATGGTGATATATTGGGTCTAGTAACATGGCTTCATCTTTATCAAATCCATAAAATGACTTATGGAAAATCTCATAGAATTCATGATATGTGTATGTGGAATTAGGTGACCAACAGAAGTTTGCCCCAACTATTGTTCCAGGCCAAACAAGTTCTCTTAAAGTATCACCACCGTCTGCCCAACATGACATAATCATCCCAAGACTTCTACCATTATCGGCTTTAAGCAGTCCTTTGGTATTAGCATAACAAGTTTTAATATCACAAGCAAAACGCTTCCATGTCCAGCTACCAGGAGAAATATACATTTTTAAGTTATGACTATGCAATGCAGATACAAAAGGATAGTCCTCACGAACCCCATAATCCCAGAATACAAATTCAGTTTCAGAAGGAAGTTCTAATGCTCTATCAATTGGCACTGCATAATCACCCCAAGGTGGTGCAAAAAAGTCCGCATACATCATTAATGTACAACCACGCTTTTTAAGCTCCTCAGCTATAAATGTGTAATGAGAAATAAACAGCCTTCCGCCTTCATCTTCTCCATATACTTTTGTTAAATCAACTGGTTCGTCACCACCAGCATGGATAACACCTGTTCCAAACGTATCAACGATTTCATCAAGAATATTGATTATAGCCTCACGTACTTGTGGATTTTTAGGATCCATAACATGAGTCACACTACCATCTTCTCTTTTAAGCGCAAGCGGTTGTAACTCCTTAATATACGATAACTTATTGAAATGACCTAGTAAGTTGATTATAGGTCTTACATCAAGTTGATACTGTTTTGCATAATCAATGATTACTAGCCATTCTTCTTTAGCGATAGGCTCTGAATAATGTCCCCAAGATGGTATACTTTTGAATTTAAAAACATCTTCTATATAAGGCATATATGTATTATATTTATATCGTGCTAGTTTTTTAATTATATCAAAGAAATTTTGTGTAGTTGAAATCTGCCCACGTGAAATATCATCAGACAATGCCCTAAAATCTAGTGATGGTTCATCATAAATATCAAATTCAATAAGTTTATCATCATTAATTAATGCAAGCTCTGAAATTGTGAACAAAGCATACATAAGTCCTCTTTTACTACTGGAATGAATTTCAATTTTATCAACTCTTGCTATAATGCGATATGCTTCACTAGGCATATCACAAACATGATAAGTAATTGGATATAGTTTTTCTCCATTTTCATTTATTGAAAAAATTTCACTTGCAATAGGAAGTGTTGATAGCAATTCAATGTCAGGATAAAAGTGCTTAATTTCAATTTGCTTTTCTCTTAGTTGAATTTCCTTGATTTGCGGAATAATCTGTGTTTTCATTTTTGTTCTCTCCTTATAATATTTATTAAGTTTATAATTTTAATCTCTTAAGTCTTTATTATTACAATATTTATAAATAAATTTTACTAACTTTCTTTCTTAACTCATTATAATGCTGTTATTTGTATTTTACAATATTTTTTCATAGAATATATTTTATTTTAAAATTCGCAACAATTTTTATTTAAGATATGGTATAATAATTATAATAATTCTAATAGAAAGAGGTACAGGAATGCAGTATGAAAAATCCTGTGGGGCTATTATTTATAGGAAACATCATGGAAATATTGAGCTTTTGTTAATAAAAAACGCAAATGGCGGTCATTGGTCATTTCCTAAAGGACATGTTGAAAATGATGAAACAGAAGAGCAGACTGCTATTCGTGAAATCATGGAAGAAACCAACATCCAGGTTTCGCTTGATAACCAATTTAGAGAGGTTATTACCTATGCTCCAAAAAAAGATATTACAAAAGACGTTATTTATTTTTTAGCAAAAGCTACTACCTATGATTACACGCCCCAAGAAGAAGAAATTTCTAAAATAAAATGGGTTGAAATTAACAATGCGCACACACTTCTAAGTTATGACAACGACCGTCAACTTGTCATAAAGGCAAAAAGCATTATTAAGGACACTTATTAATGCTCAAAATGTAGTATTTGCCTTTTAAATATAGTGTCAACTTTCATTGCAAATAGGGGTTGACACTATATTTATATAATTTTGTTTTTTATATTGATTTAAACAACGTGCTATGCTATAGTGAAATAATGGTAAAATCATTATATTTAGAAATAAGGGGATTTTTTTATGGAACGTAAATACTTGTTACCTCATGAAGGTCAATTTTACAAAGCAAACCTACACGCACATTCAACAAATTCAGATGGATGCTTGACTCCTGAAGAGATGAAAAAGCTCTACAAAGATGATGGATATAGTATTCTTGCATATACTGACCACAATGTCTTAAATTATTTTAAAGATTTATCTGATCCAGAATTCTTAGTTCTTTGTGGATATGAGATTGATGCTTCAGGTCAAAGTAATTCTGGTTCTTTCCCAAAAACATGTCATCTTAATGCAATTTCAAGAGATCCTGAAAAAGCTGTTTACATAAAAAAACCAGAACGCTATGACGTAGACACTATTAACAGTGTAGTTAAACAACTTGTCGATGCAAACTATATTGTAAATTATAATCATCCTAGTTGGTCTGCAGAAGAATCAAGCGATTATTTGGGCCTTAAGAATATTACTGGAATGGAAATATACAACCACGGTTGCGAAGTCGATTCAAATGATGGTGACTGCCGCTCTCATTACGATATTATTTTAAAACATGGTTTAAAATGGTTTTGCTTAGCTACTGATGATAATCATAACGCTAGTCATAAAGCTTGTGAAGATAGAGAGAGTGACTCATTAGGTGGATATACTATGATTAAAGCTCCTTCACTTACATATGATAACATCATAAACGCATTTGATAATGGGGATTTTTATTGTTCAATGGGACATGGTGCTCCAAAAATATATGATTATTATATTGAGGATAACAAACTTTGTATTGATTGTGACCCAGTAAAAACCATAATTGTAAAAGGCAATAATATCGGTTGTGTATTTTCAAAAACATCGACAACTGACAGTATAACACATTGTGAATTTGAATTATCAAACCTAAGAAATGATTTAACTTTTTTAAGAGTAGAGATCGTTGACAGTAATAGAAGAATGTCTTTTACAAATCCTTATTTTTTATAGACAAAAAATACTTGTTGACATATAATAAAATATAGCGTATACTTTAACACATAAAAGCTTTAAAGGAGAAAAGTAAGATGAAACATCAAATGACAACACAAAATTTTAATATTTTTAATGACTTGTTCTATTATAATAGAGCTAGCTATTGCACAACCTATTTTTGTTGCCGTTGAGTTTTTGAATAAATTTCACTTTATTGATATATTCGTAAACCATTGGCAGCCTTTTATAATAAAGGCTGCCAATTTATTTAAAAGGAGAGAAAAGTTATGGTAGTAATTTTAAACAAAAATGCAACTGATGAAAAAGTAAGTGAATTAATAAACAAGTTAGAATCATTAGGAATTTCCGCAAACTATAGCAAAGGTACTGAAATTAGTGTACTTGGACTGATTGGGGATACATCTTGTATGGATATGGACGCATTACGTGCAAATGATATTGTGGATGATATTAAGCGCATAACCGCTCCATACAAAGCCTCGAACCGCAAGTTTCATCCAAATGATACAATAATCACAGTTGATAATATGTCAATTGGAGAAGGATTTTTCAGTGTTATTGCTGGTCCTTGTTCTGTAGAAAGTGAAGAACAGCTAAATACTATTGCTGAATCAGTAAAACTAAGTGGCGCAAAATTCCTTCGTGGCGGTGCATTCAAACCCCGAACATCACCATACTCTTTCCAGGGGCTTGAAGATGAAGGTATTCGACTTCTATTACAAGCTAAAAAATTGACAGGTTTACCAATTGTCACAGAAATTATGAGTGAAACCCAACTAGATGCATTTAGTGATGTGGACATTATTCAAGTAGGTGCAAGAAATATGCAAAACTTCCGTCTACTTAAAGAACTTGGTACTAGTAGAAAGCCAATTTTATTAAAAAGAGGTTTGTCCAACACTATTGAAGAATTTTTGATGAGCGCTGAATACATTATGGCTGGTGGAAATCCAAATGTAATTTTGTGCGAACGTGGTATTCGTACATTTGAAACTATGATTAGAAATAATCTTGACATCTCTGCAATACCTCTTCTAAAGCGTGTTTCTCATTTGCCAATTATCATAGACCCAAGCCATGCGGCAGGAATAAATTGGATGGTTGAACCTCTTGCTAAAGCAGCAATTGCAGCTGGTGCAGACGGCTTGATGATTGAAGTCCACAATAATCCAAAAGCGGCTCTTTGCGATGGCGCACAGTCTTTAAACATGGATGAGTTCAACTCAGTAATGAAGTGTATAAAAACTCGTGTAGCTTTTGAAAATAAAGTAATGTAATTTCGAAATGTTTAAAAAGCGGCTCAATTCAGATTGAATTGAGCCGCTTTTATGCTAATTTATTTAATTATATATTTTATACTTTTCTATTAGCTTTTTGTATTCTTCTAGTTTTACTTGTTGCTTTTCAAAAAATACTTGTGGATTAAAGTTTTCGTTTCTAATTTCATCTGTACCTAATAAAATGTCAATAGGTCTTTTTGCACCT
>DAMDCT010000092.1:0-2611 GCA_032091455.1 Oscillospiraceae bacterium
GTTGTAGCTGCAAAAGCAATGGGTGCAAGACCAATGAGAATTTTAACAAAGCACTTGTTACCTAATACATTGAGCGTTGTAATAGTAAATATTACTTTGGCTATACCATCTGCAATATTTACTGAGGCTTTCTTAAGCTTTATAGGACTAGGTGTTCCTATTCCAAGGGCAAGCTGGGGAACATTAGCAAATGACGGTGTTCAAGTATTTCAACAATATCCTCATATGTTGATATTACCTGCAATATTCATAAGCTTGACAATGTTGTCTTTCAACCTTTTAGGTGATGCGTTACGTGACGTGTTTGATCCAAGATTAAGAAAGTAGGTATAACAGATGACACAAAATATATTAGAAATAAAAGATTTAAAAGTTTCATTTGACACTTATGCCGGTGAGGTTCAAGCTGTTCGTGGCGTTACATTTGATGTCGCAAATGGAGAAGTTTTGGCTATAGTTGGCGAATCAGGATGTGGCAAGAGTGTTACAGCACAAACTATCATGAAGTTAAACCCAATGCCTCCTGCAAGAATTAAACAGGGTACTATTATTTTGGATGACCACGATATAGTTGCAACTAGTGAAAAGGAAATGGAAAGTATTCGTGGTTCAGTTGTAAGCATGATATTCCAAGACCCAATGACAAGTTTAAATCCAACAATGGTTGTAGGTAAACAACTTACAGAGGCAATTGTAAGGCATAAAGGCATAAACAAGGAAGAAGCGCACAAAGAGGCAGTTCGCCTTTTAAAATTGGTACAGATTCCGAATGCTGAGAAGCGTATAAATCAATATCCATATGAATTTTCAGGTGGTATGCGTCAAAGAGTAATGATAGCAATGGCACTTTCTTGTTCGCCAAAATTACTTATAGCTGATGAGCCTACTACTGCGCTTGATGTTACAATTCAAGCACAAATTATGGATTTAATGGTTGACATAAAGAAAGAATTAGGGACATCAATTATTCTTATAACACACGACTTAGGTGTAGTTGCTAATCTTGCTGACCGTGTTGCTGTTATGTATGCAGGAAAAATTATAGAATTAGGCAATGTAAATGATATATTTTATAACCCTTCACATCCATATACTTTAGGACTATTGGAGTCATTACCACGTTTAGATAGCGACCGTTCTAAAGAACTTTCTGCAATAGAGGGTACGCCACCGGACTTATTTGCTCCGCCGGAAGGTTGTGAGTTTGCAGCAAGATGTAAATATTGCATGAAAATATGTAAAACTCAAGTGCCACCTTCATTTACAGTTAACGATCAACATACTTCTGCATGCTGGATGCTACACCCTGACTGTAAAACAAAAGTTGATAAAGGTGGTGTTGTGAATGGATAACAATCAATCTACAGATTTAGTTGTATTAGAAGATATTAAAAAGCATTTCCATGTTGGACACAATCAAGTACTTAAGGCGGTTGATGGTATATCACTATCAATAAAAAAAGGCGAAACATTAGGCTTAGTTGGTGAGTCTGGCTGTGGTAAATCAACATTAGGTAGAGTATTGATGGGCATATATCCAAAGACATCAGGAAAGCTTTCTTATAATGGTAAGCCTATTAAAATCAAACGCAATATTGATCGTTTAAATTATGCAAAAAAAGTTCAAATTATTTTCCAAGATCCATATGCTTCACTTGACCCACGTATGACAGTTGGTTCAATAATAGGTGAGGGTATGGAAATTCACAATCTATATAATTCAAAACAAAGACAAGAGCGTATATTCGAATTACTTGAATTGGTTGGGTTAAATCGTGAGCACGCAAATCGTTTCCCTCACGAATTTTCTGGTGGACAACGTCAAAGAATTGGTATTGCTAGAGCACTAGCTATCGAGCCTGAGTTTTTAATTTGTGATGAGCCTATTTCTGCACTTGACGTATCAATTCAAGCTCAAGTAATCAACTTGTTAAAAGAGCTTCAGCAAAAACTAGGATTGACTTATCTGTTTATAGCCCATGACTTAAATATTGTTAAATATATTAGTGACAGGATTGCTGTTATGTATCTTGGCAATATAGTAGAGGTTGCAAGCAGTGACATTATCTATTCACATACACTTCATCCATATTCAAAGGCACTTCTGTCATCAGTTCCTATTCCTGACCCTGATGTTGAAGCACAAAAACAACGTGTTGTATTACAAGGCGATGTACCAAGTCCAATTAATACACCTCCTGGTTGTAATTTCGCTGGCCGTTGCCCCATTGCTTGTGATATATGTAAGCAACAACGTCCTCCACTAATAGAGGTAGAACCTGGGCATATGGTGGCATGTCATTTAGTTAAACCACAATAACTAATAAAGCTGTATAATTATTTTATTATACAGCTTTATTCATATTCTATTAGAAAAAAGTTATAATAAATATAAACAGTGAACACATAGTAAATTTATACAAATTTTTATTTACAAGGTAAAATAATATTGATATAATTAACTTACAGGTAAATTTGATTTAAACAGGAGTATGAATATGAAATATAAATTAGTTGCAGATAGTTGCTGTGAATTTGTACCAGAATTAGTTGAGGCTTTAGACGCAACAAATGTCCCACTTAAAATGACATTGGGAGAAGAAACGTTCAT
>DAMDCT010000092.1:2621-4735 GCA_032091455.1 Oscillospiraceae bacterium
AAAGATTTGGATGTAGATGATTTTTTAATAAAGATGAATGCTTATAAGGGTAGGGCCATGTCCGCATGTCCATCTCCACAAGAGTACCATAATGCCTTTGCTGATGAGAAGACAAATTTTGTCGTTACCCTTTCTTCACAGCTTTCAGGATCATATTCAAGTGCAATGGTTGCAAAATCTCTTGCACAGGAAGAAAATAAAGAAGTGCATGTATTTGATTCTAAAAGTGCGTCTGCTGGAGAACTTCTAATATCGCTAAAGATAAAGGAACTGATAGAACAAGGAATGCAAAAAGCTGATATTATTCACAAAGTTGAAGAATTTGCAAATGGTATGAAAACTTTTTTTGTGCTAGAAAATCTCGATAACCTAATGAAAAACGGAAGAATGAGCAAAATGGTTGTGAAAATTGCTACTGTTATGCAAATTAGGGCAATACTAGGGTCAGATTCTGATGGTAATAAAATATTAGCAATAACTCATTGTAATAATGAAGATCAAGCACTAAGACTTAAAAAGATTGCGCAAGAAAAATATTCGTTTAAAGAAATTTTGATTGTAAAAACAAGAGGTCTGAGTAGTATGTATGCAAATCAAGGTGGAGTTATCATAGCTTTTTAATATAACACCATAGTTTATTTTAAAATTAAGGGAAGCCCTGTACACACGGGCTTCCCTTAATTTTAAATAATAATATGATAGAAGTATAAAGATGTTTTAAGGGAGATATACGTTATGAAACAAATAGATGCAAAAAAAGTATCAGAGTCACTGACTGAACAAATACAAATATTAATGCCAGAACATATAAATGGATATGGAAGACTATTTGGCGGAAAGCTTATGGAATGGATAGATGTGGTTGCAGCTGTTGTTGCGAGACGACATTCGAATCTCAACGTAACAACAGCTGCAGTAGACCATTTGAAGTTTAAAGCAGCTGCATACGTAAGTAGCACAGTGGTTTTAAAGGGTAAAATTACTTTTGTAGGAAAAACCTCAATGGAGGTAAGAGTTGATACATTTGTCGAAGATTTAAGTGGTGAGCAGAAGATGATTAATCGTGCGTATTTAATACTTGTTGCACTTGATGAAAATGATAAGCCAACGATAGTTCCACGATTGATATGCGAGACAGATGAAGAAAAGGATGAGTGGAATTCAGCAATGATTAGAAATGAATACCGCAAGCAGAATTAAAATGCATAATAAAAATCCCTCACTTTACACTGAAGTGAGGGATTTTTATTATTGAACGTATATTAAATTTGCATATCTTGTGAATATATAGAAAAGCAATTTTTGCCTTTCTTTTTAGCTTCATAAAGAGCTATGTCAGCATTATTAATAAGTTCATTATATGTTGTACCGTCACGATCATAAAAAGAAATACCAATGCTACATGATATTGTGATGGGAGTTTCACCATTAAATATTGTATGCCTAAAAGCATTGCAAATCTCATTTGCTTTATGAATATCAAAATTATTTGTATTTTTTAGTAGAATAACAAATTCATCTCCTCCTATACGCCCACATATATCTGAAGAACGAACAATCTTTTTGACTTTTGAAGTAATATCCGTAATAACTGAATCTCCAATTAAGTGACCAAGGCTATCATTGATATTTTTAAAATTATCAATATCAAGAATCATCAACGTGTGTTTGAAATTTTTCCCTTCACCATTGAAAAAATCATCAATTAACATTTTGGTTGTTCCCTTATTATACAATCCTGTAAGTGAGTCAATTTCTGCTTTTTTCTTTAATAAATCAGTTTCTTTTTTTTGCTGATCAATGTCAATAATTTTTCCTACTGTTTTATACACATTGCCATTTTCATCAAAAATGGCTGATGCTTTTAATCTACACCAAATGTATTTGTTTTCTAAAGTATAAAGTCTTAGTTGAGCTTCAATATATTTTTGCCCATTCATTATAGCAGTAAATATTCCTTCAAATACTAAGAAATCATCAGGATGGATAAGCTTTTCTTCAATAGCTGACAGTCTAAAGTCACTTTTATTGGGTTTATATTCAAATTTATTATTCCATTTTTCAGAAAGATATATAGATTTGTCAATAAAACTATATTCAAATAGAATACTATC
>DAMDCT010000092.1:4745-8036 GCA_032091455.1 Oscillospiraceae bacterium
ATTGCTGAGTAACAATATCATAGCGCTGTATACTAAGGTTTAACTCTTGCTGTGCTTGTTTCATATCATTAATATCTGTTAAAACACAAAGACAAGAGCAATTTTCATCGTTATCTATAATCATTCTGCCTTTAAATAAGAACCAACTATAAGCTCCATTATTACATTGTAAGCGACAGTCAATTTCAACAGTTTGATTGGTTGTCATTTGGTCAACTATAGCGCAAGCAAGCTTTTGCCTATCGTTTTGGTGAACAAAGTTTAAAAAGCTATTTTTCAAGGTGCTTTTTATTTCATATTCAGAATAACCGGTTAAAGCTAATAAACCACCATTTAAAAATTGAATAGTTAGACAATCGTCATATGAAAATCTTACAACGCCACCTGGAATATTTGCTATAACAGTTTCTAGTTCAAGCTTAGTTTTGCGAATGCTCTCCTTACTTTTATTAAATAATATCAATATGAAAACCAATAAGGAAATTAAAACTATTGCGAATAATGAAAGGAAAATTAATGTTTCTGTGGCGATTAATCTACTAGTTTTATTGACAAAATCATTTTTCATTAATGAAGTGAAATACCAATCCTGAACACCGATAGGAGCGTAACATATATAATATGTGGTACCTTTCTGGTTTAATTTCAATACATTACTCTGATTAATTTGTATGTCTGATTTAATTTTATAAAGAACACCATTATCTGTAATATTATCATAGAAAGGTGCATTGGATTCATTTTTTGATAAATAATAGTTTTTATCGTTAATGCCTGATTTAAAGATAATATTACTATTATAATCTATTATACAGTTTTGATCAGTACTTTCAGCCAAACCACTGTTTATAATACTTTCAAATTCTTCGAAACTTATTGTTGCAAAAAGCACACCAACTATATTGGATTTGTTAAAAATTGGGGTGGCATATATGCAACTTAATTTATTATCAGTATCCAAATACGAATTTATTGAAATGTTTGTAGTTCCTTTAAGTGCAGTTACAAAAAACTCAAGTTTACTTGCATCAAATCGTTTGTTACTAATTGTAGTAGAAAGACCATTAGCAGAAATAATTCCAATGTCTTCAAATATAGACTGTGTGTGTTTGTTATCTATAATTGAGAGCATCTCGCTTTCAGATAAATCATGTTGTTCTTGAATTAAAGCAGAAATAGATTCAATAATTTTAAAATAATTAGTTATATGGCTTTTAACAATAGTAGAACTTTGATTGGTTATTTGATTTAAGTGATTTTTTATAGTAGAATCAACATTTTCATTAATAAAACTATAATATTGTTTAAAAGCTGTAAGAAAAGCGCACAGAATAAATATTAATATAATTGTTATTGTTAAGGCTCTAATAGTCTTCTTACGCATTACAATCTATTCCTCCTTACATACAAGTAATATTGCAATTAATATGTCTTATTAACTAATTAATATATTTTTTTTCAAAATCATTAATACAAATTGGTTTTGAAAAATAAAAACCTTGTACAAAATCACAGTTAGCACTAGTTAGAAAATCTGCCTGATCCTTTTGTTCAACACCTTCTGCTACGGTTTTTATATCAAGATGCTTTGCCAAGTCAATTATACTTGCAATGACTTGTCTTCCACGTTTTTGATCAGAAGCTTGTGATAAAAACTCGCGGTCGATTTTTAGTATATCTACTGGAAGGTCTTTAAGTAAGTTTAATGAAGAATATCCTGACCCAAAGTCATCAATGGAAATTGTAAAATCGAATGATTTTAATCGATATAAAATTTGCAAAAGTAAAGATATATTTTCAAAGTCAATACTTTCAGTAAGCTCAATTTCAATTAACTTGGGTGGGATATCATAGCGTAGGGCCGTACAATATAATTCCTCCGCTAAATTCTGATTATATAAATGAACTCGAGATATGTTAACTGAAACCGGAATAGGAGTTTTACCTTTATCAATCCATTTTCTTAAAAGTTTACAGGCTGATTCAAACATGTAATAATCAAGTTTTGTAATGAAACCATTATTCTCAAAGAGGGGAATAAACTCGTTAGGAGATATAATTCCACGTTTGGGATGAAGCCACCTGACAAGTGCTTCCGCACCAATTATTTTTTTAGTATTCAAATCAAACTTAGGCTGCAAATACACAGCAAAGTTTTTATTATCAAGTGCTTCTTGCATATCGCTTTCAAGTTGTTTTTCTAGCAAAGCCTTTTGTCTAATACTACTGTTATAAAATCCATAGTTTGACTCTCTAGATGTCTTAATTGTTTGCATAGCCAAAAGAGCTCGGTCACTCATTATAGATATAGGAAGTGATTTGTCTTTAACTTTATATATTCCATAAAGCACATTTAACGTAACTCTAATATCAGAATGGGATTTAAATGAAGATATTTCGTCGTTAATCTTTTTTAATCTATTTAAAAGTGCCTGATCATTTGTGTATTCCATTATAAATCCAAATCTATCGGCATTTATTCTGGTATATGGTTCACCAATTTCAAGCTGCTCATCAAGTGTTTTTGAAAAAAACTTTAAAAGATCATTTCCAACCTCAAATCCCATAATATCATTAACATATTTAAAATTCTCTATGTTGGAAAAAACAAAAGCATATTGTTTGTCCTTACTTTTTTTAATCATTTCTAGCGAATCAATTACGAATTTAGACCAGTTTCGGCAACCTGTAAGATCATCTGTATATGCTAAATATTCAAAAGTTTTTCTTGATGATTTTCTAACAAAACTTATATAAAAAAAGAAAATAAGTAATAAGAAAGTAATAAGTGCTACTAGACTAGCCGTTAAAGTAATAATGTAATTTGACTTTTTGAGAATTGGTGTTTGAGCAACGAATGAAACTAGATACCAGTCATTTATTTTCTCAAGCGGTGCATATGTAACAAATTGATGTTTGCTATTGGTATCTTTAATTATTCTAACATTGCTATCTCGATTTTTTATATCTTTAACAAATTTATCTATATTGTTACCGTAATTATTAATTGTGCTTAATATGTTGATGTTACTATCATTTGTATCTTTAGACTTTAAAATAATATCGCCATTGCTATTTATTATATATGTATTATAATTTAAATTGTATTTTGAGATAAAAAAAGATTTTTCTATAGTAGTAATTTGATTAATTGCACTAAGTACACCTATAACTCGATTACCTTTAAAAACGGGAACTGAATATACAATTATTCGCTTTTTATCAATAATTGAGCACAGACATTTAGAAACACTTGAAATTCCTTTGATTGCTTTCATAAAATATTCTTGG
>DAMDCT010000092.1:8046-9911 GCA_032091455.1 Oscillospiraceae bacterium
GCCATACTATCAAACTTTTGTTGTTGTGTTTGAGTTTGTAGAATTGAACGGATATTATCATCGTTAAAATTATCGTATTCAGAAAAGGCTGTTGCCATTCCATTTAGAGTTAGTAGTGCATCACTAAACTTGGTTTGAATTATATCACGACTTTGCATTGTAACTTCTAACATTTGGTTTTGAGTATCATTTTTAATTATATTACGCACTTTTCTTGAATATGTATAGAAAATTAAAACAAGTAGTATAGCCATTGAAATAGTAATGATTGTGAATATAATATGTTTAGTATTATTATTTAGATAATTAAATGGGATATTGTTTTTATGTGTTGATTTAGAATCTGTAATTAGTTTATTATGATTGGGTTTCATACAATTGCTCCTTTAGAGTAATTTGAATGTAATTTTTTGTAAATTTTATATAAAAATCTTTACTACAATAAAAAATTATGATATAATTTTTATATGTTTTAGTATAGCACATACTTATCTTGTGTTCAACACATACAAACGCAAATGTAAAAAAATAATTAAATTTACTCGAATTATAAATGAATACAGAATGAGGTAATTGAGTGATTGGCGTATTTATGCAGTAATTTGTATGTTATTGACTAACAAACAAATATTTTTATATTATTATTCCAATAAAAAAGGAAGTGCTTTAATTGACACAAAACAATGACATCATTAAAATAAATATGCTTGGAGAGTTTTCAATTACCAATGGCACTGAAGTTATTGGTATGCATGAAAATCGCTCACATAAGGTTTGGATGCTTATTGAATTTTTAATATCAAATAGGAAAAGCACTGTCTCTCAAGAAGCTTTATTTGATATGCTTTGGAGTGATTTTGAAGAATGTGAAAATCCAACTAATGCACTTAAAAATTTAGTTTACCGAGCAAGAAAAGAATTGAGTAAGCTTTCTAATGGAATAAAACATGAATATATAATTTTTGCAAGGAACACATACATGTGGAACAATAATATTGATGTTATAGTCGATGTCGAGCTGTTCGAAAAATTATGTGTTCTTGCAGGTGAGATAAATGACAATGAGAAAAAAATCAACAATTATTTTGAGGCACTATACCTTTATAAAGGTGAGTTTTTGCCTAAATCATCATTTAGCGATTGGGTTATATCTAAAAGTACATATTATATGACTTTATATATACAATGTGTTATTAAACTTAGTGGATTATTGGCGCAGAAAAATTACTATAGAGATATAATAGAAGTTTGCGAAAGAGCAGTACAATTGTATCCATTTGAAGAGCCAATCCACTATAATTTATTAAATGCATATATTAAAAACGGGGAAAAAAAGAAGGCATTAAATCATTATGCAAAAACTAATGATATGTTTTATAGAGAATTAGGTGTTAATGTTTCAAATAACATTAAAGGGTTGTATAAGGAGATTATTAAGGGTATTAGCGAAGTAGAATTGGATATTGAGTCAATTAATGAAGATCTTGAAGAAGCATATAATGAAAAAGGTGCATTTTTTTGTGACTATGAAATTTTCAAGAATATATATAGAGTTCAAGCACGTTCAATTATCAGAACAGGTCAGGCAATTCAGTTAGTACTGATTACTATTGAAAATCAGAACAATCAACACAATGAACCAGAATCTTTAAAAGTTATAATGAATAACCTTAAAGATGCAATTCTCTCAAGTCTGAGAAAAGGTGATTCTGTATCAAACTATAGTACACTGCAGTTTGTTTTGTTATTACCACTTACTAACTATGAGAATTGCAATATTGTAATTAAACGAATACAAGATAATTTTAATAAAATGTATAAAAAAGGTGACGTCAATTTGAACGTAACAATAAGATCTGTTATGC
>DAMDCT010000093.1:0-4239 GCA_032091455.1 Oscillospiraceae bacterium
ATGGTATGGAAAGAAGGCTAGGGGAGTTTGCATCATCCATTAAATTGTAGTTTCCAAAGCCGTCAGTTTCGTAAGCATATATTTTGCCATATTTATGATGTTCAACAATACCATATGCCTTAATACCATCATCGATTTCGGCTGAAAGAGAAGTACATTTTAATGCTAATATTTCATCGTTGTAGCCATCAATAGCAAGTAACGAAGCATATTTAAGTGCAACTACCGCCATCATATTTGATGGGATTAAATAGCCGAATTTGCAGGCGTCATCAGATGGTCTGAAACCTGACCAAGTCATACCTGTATAGTTAACGCCACGACCTCGACCTTTGTTTGGTAGAGTATCACTTGCAGGACAGTCACTTCTATTAAAAAAGTAAGAAGAGTTTGAGTGGTTTTGTTCTAAAGTAAAGGTATCTACAATTGTTTCAATCATACTCTTAAATTCATTCGTAAAAATGCTTTTGTCATTAGTAATATTGAAATATTCATATGAAAGGTATAGAGAAGCACATAATGAGTCAACTTCATATTTACGCTCCCAAACCCATTTGCTTTCAAAGTCAGTGCTATCCTTATAGCCATGCTCATTTTCTTTTTCCTTTGCATTAAATGCATTTGAGTATGGGTCAAGATTAATATAATATGCATGCTTTGCTATTACACTTTTAAGTATGGACTTTAAATCTTCATCTTGAGTTGCATACTTAATGTAAGGTCTTAGCTGAGCGGCACTATCTCTAAGCCACATAGCAGGAATATCACCTGTAATAACAAAATAGCTACCATCATTAAGTTGCTGAACGGTAGTTTCAATTGTGTTTAAAAAACATTGTTTGATAAGTGGTTTTAGTTTTGGATATTCCAAAGAAACTTTGTCTTCAAGCTCGTTTGCTATTTTAGTAAGAATTTTTGGTGTAATCATGTTTTCTTTCTCCTCATTATTTATAATAAAAATACTTTAGTTCGTGAGTTAGTTGAATTATACTATTAATATGCTAAAAATGCAACTGCAAATTAAAGCAAAGTATGTGTTTCTAATGTTTTTGTGATGGCAAGATACCAATATATTTTTTATATGTTTTAGAAAAATATGATAGATTATTAAATCCACTTTGCTCTGCACTTTCGCTAACATTATATTTACCAGTGTCTATTAATCTTTTAGCATTTTCGCAGCGTAAAAAGTTTATATAATCAATAACAGTTTGTCCTGTAATAGTTTTAAATGCTCGACAAAAATAGTACTTACTAAATCCAATATCGTAACAAATATCATCAATTGTAATTTGTGAATTAAAATTATGACGAATAAAGTTTATAGCGTCTTTAACCATGTTTAACTGCTTATTTGAATTTTGCTCTAGTGAAAAATTATTTGATGCTATGTGATTTCTACAAAGTTGAACCAATATTTGTACAGCAAGTGCTTTTACGCTAGATTTATAGTGTAAAAGTTGACTTTTCATCTCTGTTGCAATTTTCATAAAATTGTGTGCAATTTCATCATTCGTTATTAACTTGCTAAATCGCATTTCATCAGTGTGGATAGAAAAACTATCTAAAAAAATCTTGTCAATTATTAAGCAATAGTAACTGCATTTCTCGTTAGGAGCTGAAATTTTGTGAAGGCAATTGGAATTAATAACAGCTAATTCTCCTTTGCATACATTGAATTGCAAAGTGTCGCTGGTAATCACTGCACTGCCTTCAATGAAGAATAAAAGCTCGAGGTTTTCATGCCAATGCAACGTGAAACTATTCTTGCCCGCATCTATAAAGTCTTGATGAAATATTACAGGAAAATTTGGGTCTTGGTGGAAATGACGCTCATAATATGAAGTTTGCACAAAAAAGCCTCCTAAAAGCAAGATAGTGTTAATAACAAGCAAAATTTTAGCTTTACATCTATATTGAATATTATATAATATATATGATACTTAATCAATTAAAATATAACCATATATTATAAAGGAGAAGATGTTATGTATAAGTTTCCTATTGGAGTTCTTTTAGGATCATTTAAAAGCGATATTAAAACCTCTTTAAAGAGCGCAGTTGAGGTAGGAGTAAAAGGAATACAAGTTTCTGCAACATCAGGAGAGCTTGCTCCTGAAAATTTGGTTGGAAATAAAAGAAGTGAGTTTCTAAACATAGTAAAAGCCAATGGACTAGAAATCTCAGCATTATGTGGTGACTTTGGACACGGATTTGCAAATGTTCAAAAAAACCCTGAGTTGATTGAAAAGTCAAAACGTGTTTTAGACCTTGCAAAAGAGTTAGGAACTAATATAGTTACAACTCATGTAGGTGTTATTCCAAATGACAAAAACAATGAACGTTATAAAATAATGCAAGAGGCTTGTTTTGAACTTGCTAAATATGCTGATGAAGTTGATGCTCATTTTGCAATTGAAACAGGTCCTGAAATTGCAACAACATTAAAAGGCTTTTTAGATGGTTTGAATTCAAAAGGTGTTGCAGTAAACTTAGATCCGGCAAACTTTATTATGGTTACTGGTGATGATCCCGCAGAGGCTGTATATACTTTAAAAGACTATATTGTTCACACTCATGCGAAAGATGGCAGAAGGCTAATAGAAGAAAAACCTGAGATTGTTTATGGAGAAATCGAAACCGAAATCCAAAACGCTAAATATTTTATAGAACTTCCTTTGGGTGAAGGTGATGTTGATTTTAATAATTACCTAAAAGCTTTAGATGAAATTGGTTATAAAGGATTTTTGACAATTGAGCGAGAGGTTGGAGCTAATCCAAAAGCAGACATCAAAAAGGCAGTAAATTATTTGAATGGTTTAATTAAATAAAAGAAAGCAAAGAGGGAACAAGGAAATGGACAAAATTAAAGTAGCAATTATAGGAACTGGTGGCATTTCAAATGAGCATATTAAGTCATATCAGCTAAATCCAAATGTTGAACTATATGCATTTTGTGATATTAACGAAGCGCGCGTAAAAGAAATGGCTGAAAAATATGGTGTTGAAAGAACATTTACTGATATGCATGAAATGTTAAAACTAAAAGAAATTGATGCTGTAAGCGTTTGCACATGGAATTCACAGCATGCTCCTTGTACAATTGCAGCACTAAACGCAGGTAAACATGTTCTATGTGAAAAGCCAATGGCTACATCAACTCAAGAAGCAATGGAGATGAAAGCTGCAGCTGAAAAAAATTCAAAACTTTTAATGATTGGTTTTGTTAGACGTTTCGGTAATGATTGTGCTATTTTAAAAGATTTTATTGGCGTTGATTATTTTGGAGATATTTATTATACAAAAGCTACATACCTTAGAAGAAACGGAAATCCAGGTGGATGGTTTGGAGATAAGGAACGTTCAGGAGGAGGACCTCTTATTGACCTTGGTGTTCATGTAATTGATCTTGTTCGTTATATTATAGGAAATCCAAAACCAGTTTCAGTTTATGGTGTTACTTTTGAAAAATTAGGTAATCGTTCAAATTTAAAAGACTCAAAAGGATATAATGCATCTTCTGCAAAAGGTGATGAAATTTGTGATGTTGAAGACTTAGCGTCTGCAATGATTAGATTTGACAATGGTTCGGTCTTGTCAGTTGAAGCAAGCTTTAGCTTGAACTTAAAGAAAGATCAGGGGAGAATCGAATTGTTCGGTACAAAAGGCGGGGCTAAGATTGATCCTGAACTCGAAATGTACACAGAAATTAATGGATATATGGCTGATGTTAATTTAACTACGCCTACTGCATTAAGTTTTGATGGATTATTTGCAAATGAAATAAATCACTTCGTGGATTGTATTAGAGATGGAGTAGAGTGTAAAGCACCTGCTGGGGACGGAATTCAAATCATGACAATACTAGAGTCTGTATATGAATCTGCAAGAACTGGACATGAAGTTGTTTTAAAGTAAGGAGAGAAATATTATGATGAAAATAGCAGTTAGTACTTATAGCTTCACGAAGCTAATGGATAAAGGCGGCATTACTCAATTTGGTTGTATTAAAAAAGCAAAAGATATGGGATTTGATGCAATTGAGTTTGTAGATATTATACCTCATGATGGTTCATCTATTATTGAGTATGCAAAAAAACTAGGTGAAGAGGCTAAGAGAGTTGATTTACCAGTTTCAAATTACACATTCGGTGCAGATTTTCTAAACGGAAGTAATGGAGATGTTAAAGCTGAAATAGAGCGAGTTAAAGGCCAAATTGACATAGCCGTTTTAGTAGG
>DAMDCT010000093.1:4249-5948 GCA_032091455.1 Oscillospiraceae bacterium
GCGTACGTCATGATGCAACAATAGGTTATCCAAAGGAAAAAAGAGGCTTTAAAGGATTTGATAATGTTTTGAACATTTTAGCTGATGCTTGCAGAGAAGTTACTATTTATGCACAATCAAAAGGTATTAGAACAGTGGTTGAAAATCATGGCTTTTTCTGTCAAGATTCCGATAGAGTTGAAAAACTTGTAAACGCTGTTGCACATGAAAACTTTGGATTGCTTTGTGATATGGGAAACTATTTATGTGTTGACGAGAATCCAGCAGCAGCACTAAGTAGAACAGCGCCATACGCATTTTATGCACATGCAAAAGACTTTATCGTGAAAAGTGGACGTGAATCAAATCCAGGTAAAGGATTTTTTATGTCAAGAGGTGGAAACTATTTAAGAGGAACAATTGTAGGTCATGGAAATGTTCCAGTTAAGCAATGTCTTTCAATACTAAAAAATGCTGGATATGATGGATGTGTAGCAATTGAATTTGAGGGAATGGAAGATAATTTAGTTGGACTAGAAATTGGGCTTGAAAATTTAAGACGCTATATTGGCGAGTTATAACCCCCGAAAATAGAAATTTATTATACAAAAAGGTATAACCGAGAAGAAAATTCTCGGTTATACCTTTTTTAGTGTGAGATTAAAATTAATTATTTCTCATCTTTCAAATCAATATTTTTTGCCTTATAGCGTTTTACAGCTGCAGTATTCACTTTTGCTGAAGAAGCAATTTCAGAAGCCCATTTATCTGTTAACTTTTCAAAATCTGCGCCTTTAACATCAAAAAGAATCTGATCACGCATATCATCGAAAGTTTTAGGGTCTTTGGTTACATCATATCGTACGCATACATAATAAGCATTAGTGTCAGGAATTAAAACTGCTTTTTCGTCTGTCTTTACATCATTGAAAATTGCTTTAACTACTTTTTCAGAAGGGCTTGTTGAGTCCTTCTTTATGTATACTTTTGTTTCGCTATCTTTACCAATTACATCGTCTTTATCATCAGCCTTATGTGTGTCTTTTGCTTCAAAATGCTTGTGAATATCTTTAACTTCGTTAAATGTTTTATTGCTTTCATTAATGAGTTTTACATATTCTTCAGCTTTAGCTTTTGTTTCTTTATTCTTAGCAGTTTGCTCATCTGTTAGTTTATCGCCTACTTCAAGATTTAAAGCAAGTACATTAACACTTGCAAAGTTATCTTTAAAGTGGACAAGCAGTTTATCATTTGTAATTTCCTCGATACCGCCTTTGCCATAATATGTTTCAAAGATGAATGCTTGCTTTTGTTGATTAGTTACTATTAATTTATATGTATCTTCACTTACAGAGTTTTTCTCATATATTTTGCCTAGGCTTTCCCAACCTGTTTCTAAATTTTGTTTAATAATATTATTATACTTTTCTGTAAAAGTTAGTTTTAGTTCAGCAAATTTGTTTTCAATTGCAACGTATTTATCACAATTTTCCTTTGCTTTATCTTCAATCCATTGTTTTGCTAATTTGCCATCGAGTTTTTGCTTTAATAAATCTTTAATTTCCGGTTTAATATCTTTGTGGTTTTGTGCTTGTGCATAGGCATTCATTGTTTGTGCAATATACAGACCTGATGTAATCTTGCTACTGCTATAGTCATACACCCATGTTGTATCTTGACAAGCAGTGAAAGACATTGCAGTACATGCAATTATCATAAC
>DAMDCT010000093.1:5958-9897 GCA_032091455.1 Oscillospiraceae bacterium
ATAACTGCAACCATTTTTTTAATAAACTTCATTTGCTTTCCTCCTAATTAGTTGCATGTAACGTTATTTATTTGAATGCAACAAGTACTATTATTATACAGTGAATTGGTAGAATTGTCTAGTGCTTTCAACTATAAAAATGTGTTATTTGTGTTAAATGTTAATATTGCATGTTGACATTTGTAAATTTTGCAAATATACTTTAAATAAAATCTAAGGGGACGGTAATTGTAATGAAGGAAATTTTATTTTATAGTAAGTGTTTTTGGTGTTTAGAGGATTTCTTTAGCTATGTTAATGGTGTTACACAAACTGAAGTTGGATATGCAAATGGACATACACTAAATCCTACTTATAAGGAAGTATGTGATGGCCAAACAGGGTATGAAGAGGTTTGTAAAGTTTATTATAATGAGGACATTGTGACAATTGAGAAATTGCTAGAAGATTTTTTTGAAAAGCTTAACCCTAAAAGAATATATAAAGAGGAGGAAAAACTTTTAAGACAAAATCAGAGTTCTGTTTTATACACAAGCGAAATCGACCGTAATATTATACTTAAAGTTAAAGAAACAATAGAAAATAAAAATAATAATAAGTTGTTAACTAAAGTTGAACCCCTTAAATGCTATTATAGGGCGGAAGAAGAACACCAACATTACTTTAAAAAATACCCCAATGAAGCAAGTTGTCCAATATAGCAAAATGCCCTCCACAATTGTGAAGGGCATTTATATATTTTTTGTTATTGAACTTTTTTATAATATACTTTTAAAAGTGGTTTGCATATTGCTGTTGAAATCACCATTGCAGCTGCGATTTCTAATAAACCATTAACGCTTATAACATAAAGAAAAACAGTTTTTAATGGAAAAGCACTAAAGAAAATCCATATAAATAATAAAACTAAAACAGTGTGGCAAACTGTGCCAATTGCAGCGCTTATTGGAATTGATATAAAACCTTTTTTATCATACTTTTTGAGCCATATAAATAAGTATCCAACTATAACGCCAAGTAAAATTCTAGGAAGTATGCACATGATTATTGAACCAATTGGATTACCACTAGCAAATGGATTAAATAGAATGTCACCAGGATTACCACTTGTTACTGCCCTAATCATACTCATAACACCAAATGAAAGACCTAAAATTCCGCCATATAGTGGGCCTAATAAAATGGCGCCTATAATTACAGGAATATGTAGGAGTGTTATTGCTATTGGTGGTACAATAATAAATCCTAGCGGTGTGAATGCAAGCACTGCTATAAGTGCTATAAGAATGGAAAGTTGAGTAAGTTTAAGCGTACTCATCGATTTTTTGGCTGTTGTTGTCATAATGTTTTCCTCCTTGCTAATACTCTTTCATTCGAAAGATGCATTGCATATAAAATGACCATCTGCAAAAATCATCTTTATTATTAATTTTTACTTTAATAAAGCTTTTATTCTTAATAATAAAAATTTCAATTACATTAGGTTATATATAATCAACTTGAATTATAAATTAATAAGTTCAAGTTGGTCATAACAAAATGAGCTATAATATTATATTAAATTGTCTTTGGTTTTGTGTTTTTATTATAAATGTCTTTTAAGCCATATAAAAGTAAATTTTCATCAACTATGATTTCGCTTTTGCATTTAGAAACAATGTTTGAGGCGATTCCACCTGTCACAACGACAGTTGCTTTTTCGCCAATTTCATCATTAAGCCTTTCAATCATACCGTCAATCATGCTAGCAGTTCCATAAACGATACCAGAACGCATTGAATCAATACTGTTTGTTCCAATTACGGTATGTGCATCTTCAAACTCTATATGTGGAAGCTGTGCAGTTCTCTTTGAAAGTGCATCAAGTGAAATATTTACACCTGGAAGAATAGATACACCTAAGAAGTAGCTGTCTCTATCAAGCACAGAGAATTTTGTTGCTGTGCCGAGGTCGACAATAATGCAAGGCATTTTATATCTTCCCATGGCGGCTACTGCGCCACAAACTAAATCTGCACCCAACATACCAGGATTATCAATTTTTATATTTAAGCCTGTTTTAGTTCCAGGGGAAACAGTTAGCACCCTGCAATTAAAGAGGCTAGAAATAGCTTTTTTTAGTGTTGGTAAAAGTGGTGGAACAACACTTGAAATAATTGCACCATCAAACATTTCAGGCGAGTAGCCGTGAAACTCTAATACTCCCTTAAAATCTATTGCATATTCATCTTGCATTTTATATTTGTTGGTTTGAAGTCGTGAAACAAACAAAAGTTCTTCATCACGAAACCCACCTAAAACTATATTTGTATTTCCTACATCAACTGTAAGCACCATATTAAAAACCTCCCAAAACGGTGTCATGCGTTTTTGTTAAATAATTATATCCTTATTTATTCATTTAGTCAAGTTAAAAGAACTCAGTGCTAACCTTTTTGCCTGTTTTTTTAAGTTCTTTTGCAAGTTCCTTTATGAGATTTAGTTTTAATCCTAATGAAACTGGCATACCAGGATTTTGATGTGCAGGATTTAATGCTTGACCAACTAAAAACCTTATTTCAGTGCAATCTTCAAGCATAAGTTTAGTTAGCCTTGATGCACCATCTTTTTTGTTTAGTGCAAAACTATCAAGATTAGAGTTTTCAGTATCGGTTAAGTTTTTAACATAATCAAGACATTTTCCAAGAGTTAAAACTCCCTCTGTTACAAGGTCTATTCCTGCTAATTTTGCGGTAGGTGGTATAGCTGGGTTTTCATAGTCTAATTGCACTTCTAATTCTTTTCCTGTAATCCTACTAACTATTTGCGAGGTTGTTCCACCACAAACTACTTTTATTCCATTAGTATACATTAGTTTATCAACAACTATTTTATCAAGCTCATTATTCATTGGAGGGCCAACCATTATTGTAAGTGGGTTAATTGGTTTTATTCTCATTGCACATACAGTAGAGTCATCACCGGGTTTGTCCATATAAAGAGTGTTTACACTAGCTAGTAGTTTTTTGGCAAGTGTTCTTGGAGAAATATTAATTGTCATATTTTCTTTTATGTATCCGACAATGTTGTCATATTGCCACCCTAAATCAAGCAATCGACCAACGCCTGCATGGACAACACCGTCTGAAAAAGCAATTATCATATCATTTGGTTCTGCTGAAAAGTTGCTTATGAAAATAGTTTTGCCTTCGATTTGCAACTCTTCACGTTTAATGTCAGTTACATGGTTGTTTTTGAAGTATACCGTTGATGGATTGTCAAACTCAGCAAGATAGGTCATACCACTGTCTTCAATTTTGACAATTGTAAAGGTTGAGTAAGCTATACCCCTATCATGACAAACAGGTAATGTAGATGCAATAGTTTCGACTGCTTCTACAAGGGTTGCGCCATTAGAAAGCATTGTCGCAATAATCTTACTTGTTAGCGTTGATAAAATATTAGCTTTAACACCGCTTCCCAAACCATCAGCTAAAACGGCAAGAAAAAAACCATCTTTCCTGACAAATTCGACCTTATCACCACAGAGCTCTTCTCCATATTTAAAAAGGCTTTCATATGATGCGTCTATATAAAGCTTCATAGTTAAACCTCCGATATATCGTTAATTGAACGTTTAAGATTAGTAAGCGCTACTTTGGTTTCAGCAGTTGTTTCGCCAAGTAAGCTTGCAATTTCTTGAGCAACACGCATTTGTTTGTCTATAACTTTTTGTGCAACTCCAACAGTACTTAATCTAAGGCTATTTAATTCTTCTCTGTTTTTTTCTTCGTCACTAATATCTTTTGCAAAGGCAATATACATATTGTTATGCTTCAGGTAGATGACAGTTAGTTCGATTTTTACACTTTCGCAGTAGCCAGTTGTTTTACTAACAATTGGCTTGTTTTGTGCCTTAGCTTCATCAAAAGAGAGCAGTCCATATAAAGCTGGAATAAG